>CALEWF010000001.1 GCA_937925455.1 uncultured Flavobacteriales bacterium
GTTTCGTCTCCTAAATTGTACATCTGTTTTAATATCAGTAAACCAGCCATTAAACGCACAGGCTTGGATGGTGTGCCTGTGGATGAATACAAGGGAAGAAACGTTTTCTCCAATTCGTTCCAATGGATTTTATCGGCTAACTTAACCAATGGATGTTCCATGTTAATAATCTCCTTTAGCAAAGGACGAAACAAATCTTTTTGATTTTGATTGGCTGATTTTCCTAACATAATTTTGCAAGGTTTTTTGCAAAATTCTTCATTTTCCTGGCAGATTTTTATACTATGTTTTGCAAGTTTTTCACAGATTTATCAAAAGGTTTAGAGGTTTTTAAGGAGCAACTATTTATTTGTGGTCTCTGTGGTAAAAAATTTAACCACAAAGAACACAGAGATACACGGAGTACACAAAGAAAATGAAAGTAAAACATACGGTATTGCTTTGTGCTATCTATGGTTATTTATGTAACAGTGGCTACGTAGGTTTTTATTTTTCTGGATGCCTACGGAAATTTTCTAATGCATAATTTGGGATTAATTGCATTGTTTTCACAATTCGTAATTGATAATTGGGGTAGAGGGTGCATACGTTCCAAACCACATTTACAATGCGTTTAGATAGTTGGTCGTAGGCGGAGGATGCATTGTAGCATACAGATTGCTTCTCCGCCAAAGGCAGGTCGCAATGAAGCTATCAAGCATACAGATTGCTTCGGGCTGTCGCCCTCGCAAAGACGCCAAGATTATCGAGGCAGCGGGTGAATCTTCCTCTACGAGGCGGAGATACACGCTACGCCCCCACCCTAACTGGATAACTTAAATTTGAATTATTATCAGAACGCCAACAAATCGAGTAATTGTTTTTCAAATCGTTTTTTGGGCAAAAAGTTCCATTCTAACACCGATGAAAACGGCACTGGCGTATCTAAAGAAGTCGAACGAACTACCGGTGCATCTAAATGCATAAAGCAGGTTTCGTTGATACGAGTTGCTATTTCTGCCCCAATACCTCCGGTGAGAGTATCTTCGTGCAAAATGATTACTTTACCGGTTTTCATTACACTTTGAATAATAGCATCCATATCCAAAGGCATCAATGTGCGAAGATCTACTAAATCAGCCGATATATTCGGATAACGATTCAATACATCCAAGGCCCAATGCACACCAAAACCATAAGTAATAATAGATACATCATTCCCTTGTTTCACTATCCGTGCTTTGCCCATTTCAATGGTATAATACCCCTCCGGTACCATTCCGCTAATGCTTCTGTAAAGTGCTTTGTGTTCAAAAAACATTACCGGGTTTGGATCTTCAATGGCTGCTATTAAAAGCCCTTTGGCATCATCTGGAAAAGCTGGATAAACAATTTTCAATCCGGGTGTATGGAAAAACCAAGCCTCATTCGATTGCGAATGAAATGGCCCTGCACCAACACCGGCGCCTGTTGGCATACGTATTACTACATCTGCATTCTGCCCCCAGCGATAATGGATTTTGGCCAAATTGTTTACAATGGGATTAAATCCACTGGTAACAAAATCGGCAAATTGCATTTCAATCACCGATTTCATTTTTTTAATGGATAAGCCAAGCCCGGTACCAATAATAGCCGATTCGCACAAGGGTGTATTACGTACACGATCTTTGCCATACCTATCAACAAACCCTTCGGTTACTTTAAATACACCTCCATACTCTGCAATATCCTGACCCATTAAAATTAGTTCAGGGAATTGTTTCATAGCTTCATTTAACCCATCAGATATGGCATCCACAAAACGTTTTTCAGTAACTGTAGAAGATGGAGGAATTACTTTTTGAACGTAGGGAGCATATACATCGCGTAATTCGGCTTCTGTATCAGGAGTTACTTCTGGCTCAGCAAACACCTCTTCTACCCCCCGATCAATTTCATCGCGAATTTCTTTTCTATAACGTTCCTTTAATTCATCATCTAAAATTCCCTGCTGGAATAAAAAGCTCTCATAGGTTGAAATCGGGTCTTTTTTCGCCCATTCTTCAAATAATTCTTTAGGAACATATTTTGTTCCGGAAGCTTCTTCATGCCCACGCATTCGAAAAGTAATACATTCCAACAGCACTGGGCGGGGATTTTCACGAAGGCTTTCTGCCAGTTTTTTTACTGTTTTATACACTTCCACTACATTATTTCCATCAATGGTAAGCCCTTCCATACCATAGCCTATTGCACGGTCGGCCAACCGTTTACAGCGAAACTGCTCATTGCTTGGAGTAGATAACCCATACCCGTTGGATTCTATCAGAAAAATCACCGGTAAATCCCAAACAGCTGCTACATTCAACGACTCATGAAAATCACCTTCGCTGGTACCTCCATCGCCGGTTATTACCAATGTTACTTTCTTTTCTTTTTTCAATTTACAGCCCAAGGCAATTCCATCCGCCACAGCCAATTGTGGACCCAGATGGGATATCATCCCCACCAGATGATACTCATTTGTTCCAAAATGAAACGACCGCTCCCTGCCTTTACTGAAACCATTCATTTTACCCTGCCATTGAGAAAACAGCCGATTAAAAGGAACATTACGAGCCGTAAACATTCCTAAATTACGGTGCATAGGCAGCATGTATTCATCCGGATGCAAGGCCAGCGTAGCACCAACAGAAATTGCTTCTTGGCCAATGCCCGAAAACCATTTGGAAATTTTTCCCTGACGAAGCAGCACCAGCATTTTTTCCTCAATCATGCGGGGTTTAAGCAAATGCTTGTATAAATCAAGAACCTCTTGAGTAGATAAACCGGATATATCAAACTGCATACGATGCTATTTAAATTACCTTACGGCAAAGGTATAGGTTTATTTGGCAGTGAAAAGAATGGGGAACAAAAAAGGCGGTTCGTTAAGAACCGCCCTTTTACAAATTTTCGATGAGGTTATTTTGCTTTGCCACCCACTTGTTGGGTTTGTGTTCCGGTCATCTTTCCACCCACCTGCTGAGTTTCATTTCCGGTCATTTTACCACCTACTCCTTCTGTTTTGTTGATAGTTGTAGCTGGGGCAGGTGTGGTTGTAATGGTGTTAGTAGTAGGAGCTGGTTTTGCTTTGCTTTTCTTTACAGGAGGTGTTAAAACAGCATCTACAACATGAATAACTCCATTAGCGCACTGAATATCAGCAGATGTAACAGTACCGTTACCTACTTTTAAAGTTTCACCATCTACTTTCAAAACCAAAACTTTTTCATCTAACATATCCAATTCCGGACGGCTTTTCAAATCAACAGCTGCAAATTTACCAACAGCCACATGATAAGTTAAAAGATCTGTTAACTCTTGTTTCTTTTTCAAGTCAGTTTTTAAAGCCTCCAATTTTTTCTGATCCATTTTAGCAAAAGCATCGTTGGTAGGAGCAAAAACGGTGAAATTAGCATTGGCATCGCTCAATTTTTCAACCAATCCAGCATTGCTCAACAATTCTACCAGTGTAGAAAACTGAGGATCAGCTTGTGCGGTTTCTACCACATTTTTCAATTCTACTACCTGATTGGCAGCAGCTATTGAATCTTGACGTTTTTGCTCTAATGCAGCCAATGAATCAGCTTCTCTTTTTTTACGGGCAGCTTCGTCTTCTTTTGATTTACCACCGCCACAGGAGGTTAAAACTACGGCTGTAGCTAAACCCATGATCGCAAACAGATTTTTCATTTTCATACTTGTTAATTTAATTTGTTAAAGTTTGGTTAAAATTGAATTCAACGCAGCAAAGGTAGGTGAAATTTATAATTCAGTATATTTTAATTAAAATTTTTTTCTTAAAAAAACCTTATTACTTTTGCTGCATAAATTAAAACTTAAAAAAACAATTTATGAAAAGGATTTTATTGAACATGAAGACTGTAAGCCTGATGGCTATTGTAGCAAGTGCATTAACTATTAGTAGCTGCAACAGTGTAAAATGTAACGAACCCAAAGATGATAATTACGAATCTACAACAAACAACTGTGACGAAGCAGCTACCGAAAATAAATTTGTAGGTAACTGGACAGGTAGCCCGGGTTCTTATCCATTTAATGTTACTGCAAGTACAGCTTCTGGTGATTATGTTATCAATGTAAGCACCAATTTTGGCTTGACTGATGCTAATGGTAATCAACTTACTCCTGCTAACTTAAACGGTTGGAGTGTAAATAAAAATCAAGCTACTTTATCAAGTGCTACCTTGTATAATGGTACTGTAAGTAATGCTTCTTTAAATTATACAAACAATACCTCTGCAACTGTTACCTATACTCTTTCTGGTTACGGTTCAGGTGTTGACGGTACATATACTGAGTCATTGAGTAAATAACTTATGATTGACCACCAGTAAAAGGGAGCCTAATCAGCTCCCTTTTTTTTTGGCATGTAAATTGAAAAACTAAAATTAAACCTATCATATGAAAACTTGGTTTTTCATAATAATTTTTGCCATTTGTACTTATCAGAAAGTGACCTCACAAGAAGTGAAAGGTAAAATCGGAATTACTTGGACACCGGTTGATACAAATAAAACCGGAGGAGAAATAAAATATTACGCCTACACCGAAGACTCAATGTTGGTAAAGTACCTTCCTCAATTTGAAGTACTCACCCTTCGAACATTTACGAAAAAGAAAGACCAACGAAAGTATGACAGGTTAATTCGCCATGTTAAAAAAGTATATCCATTTGCCAAATTAGCCGGTGAACGAATGAAAGCTTACTCTATGGTAATGGAAAGCATGAGCCGAAAAGAACGTAAAAACTTAGTTCGTTCGTTTGAAGAAGAAATAAAAAATACGCATGGTCAAGATTTAAAAAAATTAACCCCTAATCAAGGTAGAATTCTTCTGAAGCTTATTGACCGTGAAACCGGAAATACGCCATACCAATTGATAGAAGACCTGCGTGGCAGTTTTGCAGCTATATTTTGGCAAATTACCGCTTCATTTTTTGACTTTGATTTAAAAGAAGGATTTGATCCCCAAAGCCGGGAAGAAGACTTGTACATTGATGAAATTTGCCGGATGATTGATGCCGGACAATTATAATACAACATCTAAACATTTGAATACGTAAAAGTTTTTTCTTAGTTTAGAAAAAATTAACGTATGAAAAAAAACAGCTTCATTGCTATAATCATCAGCACTTGGATGCTTTATAGCTGCGAATCGTATCTATGTAATATTCCTGAAGACGACAACTATCAATCGAAAACCAAAACTTGTAATGCCGATTCTACAGTGTATAAATTTTTGGGAGAATGGACAGGTGCCCCAGGACCCTATTCTGTAGTTATTTCAAAAGGACTCAATAATGAATACAAGCTAAATGTATTAACTAACATGGGACTAACTAATGGCCAAGGCATTCAACGAGACCCTGTGCAACTTAGCAATTGGCAAGTATCACAAGATAAAGCAATATTACCAACAACCTCTTTTTATGAGGGCCAAATTACGGCTACATTAACTTATACCAGCCCAATACTTATGGGTATTGATTATACCTTATCGGGCTTTGGAATCCCGTACGATGGAACTTACGAAGATATTTTAACCAAGTAAAGCTAATACCTTAAACGTAAAAATTGCCATTAGAATTTATAATCATAGTGTTTTATGGGGGCTAGGGCGTGTTCGTCCGCCTCATGGGGGCGGTTTCACCCGCTGCTCCGTCTGCTGCGGATGGAAGTGGAAAGCCCGCAGGGGCGAAGCCCACAGGGCACGGGGTAGCGGGGCTGAGGGCACGAAGACACCGCAACCCCGATGCCCTGTGTGGCTGAGCCCCGAGGACTTGCAACGGACAGCCGCACTAAGCAGCCTACTATAAATACTTTAATAACTATATTGGCTTAAATTAAAAAGGAGCAATATTTTCAGTTGCTCCTTTTTTAATCATTTTTTAATCATTCTATATTTTTAATGCTTTATTTAACAACTAATCGTTTGACTTGCCCAAACGAAGTTTTAACTAAATAAATTCCGGGCTTAAGAGAGGTTGCATCAAAGCCATTCACCAACTCCTTAGTAAGTATTAGCTTGCCTGAAATATCAAACAATTCAAATGTTAGTGGCTGACTAAAATTCACCCATCCTTCTGATGTTGGATTGGGATACATACTCCAGGATGTAGCGATGGTTTGTTCTTCTATGGAAGAATTATCAAGGGTAGTATTACTTCCGGTAAGTGCAGTATTAATGTATAATTCCGGATTGCAGGAATATTCATATACCGCAAAATGATAGGTTGTATTCGCCTGTAAATTTGTAACATTAACACTGCTACCCGAACCATTATAGACTACAAAACTGCTACCCAACGCGGTACCGGCAGTTCCATAATTAATATTGAAATTGTAGCTGGTACCATTTACGGGTGCATCAGCAACGGGCGCACCCTGACGAGCAATGACAATTCTGCCGGTACCATCACCGTTGGTCCACGAAAGCGTCATGGAAGAGTTGGTAATATTAGAAAATACCAAATTGGTAGCCGGCGAGTTGGGGGCACTGCAAGCAGGAATACAATTTATTAATGTATCATTGGTTAATGGGATTGAACTGTTATCGGTAGCCACAATACGAAATGCTTCAATCACATCATATTGCATATCGTTCCAAGTGAAAACACCGTTTATCATATTTTGAGGTCCTAATCCGGTAGCACTGGATAATGTACCTGTTCCGGGAACACCTAATGATAGGGTAATCTGTCGGGGATTGGTATCAATGTTATTTTGATCATCACGAGCTGAAACCGTAACTGAGAAGTTCTGATTTTGTATAACATTCAATGGAACGGCAAATACTAAGCGTGTTGCTTGCACATCCAGCACATTGAGAGTACCATTAGAAGTAATATTGCCAAAGGCTGACGTTAATGAACTATTACAAGCATCTGTCAACTGAATACCGGGAGGTGCAATTTGTAACTGTATAACAGAACCATCTACTACAGCACCGGTGGTGGTTAATGAAATGCGCAAAGTATATGTTTTTGAAGCATCATCTGCAATGGTTTGATTCAAACCGATAAAAGATATGGTTCCAGAGGATATAACACCATCAGCAATTTTTACAGACCCATCAAACAAAGCTGCATTAGCAATTACAGCTGAAAAATTAGATACAGTATTTAAAGGTCCTTGGGTAAAGGTTAATCCATCAATTAACGTTGGAAGATTATCAGCATCACCAGATGCTCCGCCATCCCTAACGGTGAAGGCCCAAACCTGAATACCATCTGAAATTGTATTTATCGGACCATTCACGGTAGAAGGAATCATGGTAGCTTCTGAAGCCGGAACAGCAACTATATCAGTTAATGGTGTAGTAAGCGGACTAGATGTTACCAATATATCATCCAACCGAATGCGAGGACGAGTACCAGCACCTGTTCCTACCCGATGATACATCCAGCGGAGGTAAACTGCCGGTTGGTCATCACATGCTGCAGGCAAAACAATGCCAGAGAATTGTTGCTCATGACCTACGGATTGGCCTGACGAGGTATAACTAACGGCAGGTACAAAGTCATTCCATATACCATTTCCAATACGATATTGAAGTGTAAGATTGTACACGCGGCTATTATCGGTTTGTGCCAGAAGTCCCGCCGTAAAATCTAAAGTGATGTTAGAACGCCCCAATGTATTTAAGCCTAAAATGGCAGCACCTAAATTTCCGTTGGTTCCGGTATTTTGAAAAGAAATTCCATCTGCTCCTAGCCCATTGATTCTTGTACCACTGGTTAAATTATAGGCTAAAGTATAATCCGTGGTATCCTGAGCGGTTATAAGAGGGTCTTGAGCATCGAAACGATGAAAAATCATATTGGGTGGATAAGTTCCGGCAGGCTCAGTAGCAGCCCATTGGGTAAATGAATAGTCGCCACTACATAATGCATGCAATGCAGGCAAACTACCAGAGATAATTGCTGAACCGGATACTGAAACATTCACCGTAGTAGCCCCGGTGCTTGAAAAACTTACATCTCCGGAATGAGTTCCTGCTACCGTTGGGTTATACCTAACATAAATCCAGGTTGGATTTACGGTTCCGGATATAGGTGTAAGATTAATCGAATTGGTGAAACCACTATTGTATTGTGTAGAAATTTCGAAGTGAATGGGAGGAACAATTTGAATATCACTTGTTAAAAACAAACCTGAAACCTGGATGCTATCTGGTAATGTAGGTAACCCAACAGAGGTACTAAATGGGGTAAGCGATGTAACATTAGTAGTAATAGCAGGTGTAGTAGTTGTTGTAAAATTACCGGTAGCAGGTGATAAAATTAAATATTCGCCCGGATTACAATTATATTCAATTATAGCCACATGATAAGTAACTCCCGGAGTAAGATTATTCACGGCAACTGTATTCCCGGTTCCATTATATACCACATAACCGGAACCTAAGGCTGCTGCAGGCGTTCCAAAATTACTGTTGGCAGTATAATTGTTTCCATCTACCGGGAAATCTGTAACAGCACTACCTGCACGAACAATTACTAACCGGGCGGTGCCGTTTCCGTTAGTCCACGTTAAATCTGCAGATGTACCGGTTACATTGCTAACAATTAAATTCGTAGCTGGAGTTGTTGGAGCAGAACAAGCAATGAATTTTGGTGTGATGGAAAGGTCATCAATGGCTAATCCATCATCGCTACCTGTAACGTCCACATCTCGCCAACGAATCCAAGCTGTTCCACCCGGAGCAATAGCTCCAAACCCGGTAATTTCTTCGGAGAATATCTGACGATTTGCCACATTATTTCCATCTAATGCACTGGCGGTTCCCCCCTGCTGTAAAGCCACAAAGTCAAGTACTGGAAAAGCTGTCCAAGTACCGGTATTTAAAGAGGTAGCGTCTATACTGATTTCAAATACTAATTTGTCATTGGCGGTATTACCTCCTTTACGCCATTGTTCACCAACGTAGTCAACTTGCAATGCATTTACGGTTGTACCCGTATTATTTACCAGCAGAGCACCGAGTAAATTGGGTGTTAAACTACCGGTTGTGAGCGATCCCAAAGCTCTTTCATTAGCTGATGTAGAACCGTAGCTGTATGTATCACCGGTATTTTGATTTCCATCATCGGCTCTGTAAAACACATTAGCGTTAGAACCTTGTTCAAAAAAGTAAATCCCCCGTGGAATAGTGGTATTGGAATTGCCCGCAATTTCAAGCTCATTAAACGTAGTAATTGCAGATGCCGTGTTGAGCGCCGGCAATACAATTGCATCATCATCGTCGGTAATATCAATGTTAACGGAAGAAATTGCACCTACGGACAAGCCAGAGCTAACGGATTGTATAGAAACAATAGCTGTTTCTAATCCTTCGCGAAGATTGTCATCCTGTATGGTAAATGTTACGGAACCTGTAGTTTGTCCGTTTAATATAGTAATAGTAGTATTGCTAAGCACATAATCGCCAGAAGTAATGTTTGTACCCCCCACGGTTAAATTAACCGTTTGATCACCAACAACCGGTGCATCTGCTGTAGCAGTGATTGTAATTATGCTTGTTAAAGCCTCTGAGCCAGATGATGAAGAGGCTGATAAATTAACCTGAGTTCCAGACAGAGGATTGCCAGTAATAGAAATATTATCAATAGAAAAACTTGGACGACTACCGGTACCAATAGAATCTTTAATTAACCAACGTAACTGTACATTTGATTGATTATTGCAAACAGCAGGCAAAGTAACTGAAATAGTTTGCGGATTTAAAGAAGTAGTTCCCGAAGTATTATCTCCCAGCGACAAATCATTGTTGTAAAAACTTCCAGAAATAGTAGTAAAACTACCAGAATTACCTACACGATATTGCAAACCCAAAACATTAGTACGAGCCGATGCCTGTTGCCTTTGTGTTTGTGCAACATACTGTACTTGTATATCTTGTAAACCTGTAGTATTAATTGCCAGACAAGCAGTTTTCATATTACTGGCTGTGGAAAGCAAGCCCAATTTGCCGTCCATATCATACACACCCGCAGCAGTTGAAGCATTGGTGCCACCAACAAGGTTATGGTCTGTAAGATTTGTGCCATCAGTTGTAAAAGTTGTTCCAAGTGAACCAGCAATAGTCCATCCTTGCCAACCGGTTGGATAAGTTGTAGAAGAACCTGTAAGGCTTGAAAAATCTTGTGTGTAAGGAAGGCTTTGAGGTGTTGGATGAGTTTGTGCCATTACCCCGTAGCCTGCAAACCAAAGAAGACTTGATACAAATAGAAAAATATTTTTCATAACAATATGATTTTGTTTAAGACAAAAATATGGCTTTTCATTGGAGGTCAAAATTTAGCCAGATTAAGAAATAATGAATTATCACAAAATTGTGATTAGAATTTTTTTAATCATACATTCTGTATTAGAGGGGGGGATAGACACGTGTTTCTCTGCCTCGTAGGGGCGGATTCA
>CALEWF010000002.1 GCA_937925455.1 uncultured Flavobacteriales bacterium
ATAATCGTAACGGCTCATTAAAAGATTGGCGTTTCCCTTGCAGGTAATAAGCAGTTAAAATTCCGGGTTTAAATAACAATAATCGTATCGTTCGAAAAAGCTTGCCATCCCAATTGATAATAGCAGCAAGTAATGAAATAAAAACTTCTTTTACCGATTTTCTCGGATCGGCAGCAGCTTGACCACATTGATGGCAATAGCTGCCAATTAGTTCAGTTGAACAATTTTTACAATACGTTTTTTCTTCACTCACTTTGATTGATCCTTGGTTTGTTTTATCAGGATACAATTTAAATCCATTCCGGATTTTTCAAACAATTTACCATTTTCATATTTGAATTCATATTCCACGGCTTCTGTATCACGATTATAAACAGTAATTATATTATCTTTTATGCGCAGGGGACGGTTGATGCTGAAATCCATACCATAATATCGGATGTCCATGGTTTTATCCGGATAAATTTCTACACGTTCCAGCATATTACAATTTTCTGAATAATATACCCCCACATATTCAGGCCATTTACAGGTTGTGAAAAATAAAATTATTAACCATAAAAAAATATACTTATGCTTCATCTCCTTTGGTTTTTATATCGGTTTTGGTTCGTTCTTTTTTTACTGTAAGAGCCGCTTTGATAAATCCTGTAAATAAGGGGTGAGGATTAGCTACAGTGCTTTTATATTCGGGATGGAATTGTACGCCTACAAACCATGGATGTTTTGGTATTTCTACAATTTCAACCAGCGATTTCTCCGGATTGATACCGGTAGCAATCATTCCGTGTTGTTCAAATTCTGGTAAAAAATCGTTATTAAACTCATAGCGGTGTCGGTGGCGTTCACTAATAAGCGGCTGTTGATATACCTGCATAGCTTTTGAGTCTTCCATAATTTTACAATTATAAGCCCCCAGCCGCATAGTGCCACCTTTATGGATATCTACACTTTGTCCTTCCATAAAATCTATCACCGGATAAGCAGTAGAAGGGTTAAATTCTGTGGAGTTGGCATCGTTCCATCCTAATACATGGCGTGCAAATTCAATAACGGCACATTGCATGCCCAAACAAATACCTAAAAACGGAATATGATGTTCACGGGCAAATTTTATGGTTTTAATCTTACCTTCAATACCCCGGCTCCCAAACCCCGGAGCTACCAGAATTCCATTTAATCCTCCTAACGTTTGCTCCATTTCTTCTTCGGTCATTTCTTCAATATCTTCTGAGTGTATCCATTCCACTTCTGCTTTACATTGATTGGCTACACCAGCATGGATGATCGCTTCTGCAATGGATTTGTAAGCATCCTTCAATTCTACGTATTTACCAACTAAGCCAATTTTTGTACGTGAAATTGGATTTTTGAGTTTGTATAAAAACTCTTCCCATTTGGCTAAATCTGTTTCTGGATAATTTTCTATGTTTAGTTTTTTTAATACTACTTTGTCTAATTGCTCTTTTTTCATGAGCATAGGCACGTCGTAAATGGTTTCTGCATCCCTGGCCTCAATAACCGATTCGGGCGTAACATTGCAAAACAATGCTATTTTTCTTTTGATGTCTTCATTTAATGGATATTCAGTTCTGCAGGCTAAAATATCTGGCTGAACTCCCGATTCAAGCAAAACCTTTACTGAGTTTTGAGTAGGCTTGGTTTTTAGTTCTCCTGATGCTTTTAAATAGGGGATAAGGGTTAGGTGAATCACAATGCTGTTATTGGCTCCCAGTTCGTACTTTAATTGCCTTACAGCTTCTACATAGGGTAATGATTCTATATCACCAACCGTTCCCCCTATTTCTGTAATTACTATATCATAATCTCCGGTTTCTCCAAGCAGTTTGATTCTACGTTTAATTTCATCGGTGATATGAGGAATAACCTGTACGGTTTTTCCCAAGTAATCGCCTTTGCGTTCGCGTTCAATCACGGTTTGATAAACTCTTCCGGTGGTAACATTATTAGCCCGCGAGGTAGGAACATTTAAAAAACGTTCATAATGGCCTAAATCCAAATCGGTTTCTGCCCCATCTTCTGTTACAAAGCATTCTCCGTGTTCATAAGGATTCAACGTTCCCGGGTCGATATTGATGTAAGGGTCCAGCTTTTGAATAGTAACCCGTAATCCGCGACTTTGTAATAACTTACCTAATGAAGCTGATATGATTCCTTTACCGAGTGAGGATGCAACCCCGCCCGTAACAAACACAAACTTTGATAATGGCATAAAATAGTTTATTACGATACGGGATACAAAATTACACAAACAACGCTAACTTTTCATGATATTCTTCATGATTTTTAAAGATTTATCAGCGAACAGACTCCATTCATTTATCTTTGTTGCATGGGTTACGATTTCTCCATCAATCGAATCTTGTTTTTTTTATCCATTATCGTAGTGGGAATGCTGCTATTGCCTTACTGGCTTTCACCCGGAATGTTTTTCGATGGGGTAACCTATGCCGCAGTGGCCAACAACTGGAGTCAGAAAATAGGAGAATTTTGGCGACCTTTTTATCATCATCGCGATGAGCCTTTTATGGCTCATCCGCCATTGTTATATGTGTTGTTAGGTGTTTTTTACAAATTATTAGGCCATGATTGGTGGGTAGAAGAATTGTATAATTTCCTTACATACGCATTAACCATTATTTTATCTATTGCCATTGTTCAACGAATAGCCGGTTCTTCAAATATAACAAGTTTTTTGCCTTTTTTCTTTCTTTCCATTACTCCGCTTTATTCCTGGGCTTTTCGTACTACCCTCATGGATAATACGGTTACGGTATTTGCCCTGCTTTCAGTGTATCTTGGGTTGATTTATGTTCAGTCTGATCAAATTATATTTTTCCTAGCTGCAATTGTTAGTGTGTTTTTAGGATTTATGGTAAAAGGTCCTCCTGCCTTGTTTCCAATGTTTTTTTTACCGGTCCATACTTTACTATTTTATCGAAATTCAATAAAAAAATGGGTTATTGCATTACTACCGTTAATAATCATTGCAATAATGGTTTGTGCATTGATATTATTAAGCAACAAGGCATTATATTTTTTTGAAGTATATTTTACAAAACAAGTAGTAGCCTCTATTCGGGGCATTGAAAGTACTCATACTCCAAGATGGTATTTGCTTCAAAAATTAGTGATTGAGCTTCTTCCGATGAGTTTGGTATCTGCAATATTTATTTTCATTGGAAGTAAAAAAATCAAAACCTCATTCTCATTTTCTAGTTCCAGTTGGGTAACTTTATTTTTATTGGTAGCCTTGGTTGGCTCATTGCCTTTATTAATCAGCCAAAAACAACGGGCATTTTATTTGGTGCCATCCCTTCCTTTTTTTGCTATTGCCTGCTCTCTGATCTCATCGCAATATTTAACTAGGTTTATACAAAGTATAAATTCAAAAGTTCTTAACAAAACCGAGATAGTTGTCTGGGTGCTTTCTATGATTTCAGTTTTATCTTCATTTTTAACAAGGCGCATTTTTTCAGACGATTCTTTTTTAGTAAATGATATTCTTACATTAACCCATAAAGTTGAACCATACAGTACAATACGTTGTAGCAGCACTACGGCTGTCAATTGGAAATGGGTGGCTTATGCAGCACGTTATGGTGGTTACACCTTGGATGATCAATGTGATGCCCGGTATTATTTGAGCATATTAGAAGAAGTTCCTGAAAATAATTTGCAATGGGAGCTGGTAAATTTAATGCTTACTCAATGTAAACTCTATAAAAAAAGGGAACCTGAAGGCTCCCTTTTGTTAAGGCCGGAATAATTTCCGTTATTTCTTGATGAAGGTATGACGTGCATACAACGTAAAGTTGTCTTGCACCAACATAATGTAAGAACCGGCTTCGAGGGAGGAAACCTGCATAACATGAAGATTGCCGTTCATACGCTCAGCGTGTATTTCTTTTCCATTCATATCATAAATTCGAATTCTAAGACTTTCTGGTAAATCAGTCGTATGAATAGTAATCATATCCTCTGCAATGGTAGGATATACCTGTACTTTATCGTTCATTAGATTATTGTTTGCTATACTGGCAGGATAAACGAATTCTAAATCATCGGCCCATAAAGTAGAACCTACCTGGCCAGTGGATGAAAGTAGATTGGATAAATTATATCCTGCACTGGCAGTACAAATAACAACTACGGTATCAGGTACTCCA
Organism: uncultured Flavobacteriales bacterium; assembly: GCA_937925455.1. Lineage (GTDB taxonomy): Bacteria > Bacteroidota > Bacteroidia > CAIKAF01 > CAIKAF01 > BA4. The sequence goes on from CALEWF010000002.1 coordinate 4,191, forward strand.
GCATCCACATAATTGATATTTATATCAAATTGTGTGAAGTTATTAACGGAACTGTAAATTTTTTGTGAACCTTCGCCAACTAGCACAGTTTGCATATTTAATGCATCATATCTTGTAAGCCACACGCGAAATTCTGCAGAATCTCCATTTGCAGGAGTGTATTTATACCAGCCACGGAAATTTGTTGGTCTTCCGTTAAACTGCCTACCGAGATAAATGGTTTGGTCAGCAATGCTTAAGTCGCCCGTACCCAAAAAACCTGGGATAAAGAATACACCTAAAACATTACTTACTAATTTGGCTGAATAGCTTCCTCCGTGTATATCGGCGGCATTTGTTTCACGATAGCAAGTTACAGGCCCGGTAAGCGGAAAAGCTTCATCTGCCAATTGGTTTAAGGTACGTAGAAAATGCGTAGTACGATTATTGCCACTTCCCGGCTCCCAGTAACTTTCATTGGTACCGGTAAATTGTGTCCATGTTTCTAGATTACCATTGGTTAAAGCAGGCTGCTGGGCATTCATGGATAGAGTAGCACCTGTAAATAAAAGGGTAAACGTTACTTTTTTCATACACATTTGATTTTAAGTTTATAGAATTACAATTAAATCCGATAAGAAAATTGAAGGGTGGAAAGGCGGGTAGGTGCTATTCCTAAAGGCCTTACCGAGTATTCTGTATTTAGCATGTTATCCATAATAAAAGCAATCTTGAATTTTTTTAGCCGGTAGCTGATGCGTACATCAAATACCACTCCTCCATTTTTTTTACTTTCCATAAAGTCTCGAATCCCGTTAAAAGCCAAATTGGCATCATCCAATACAAAAAAGAATTTGTCAATATTTCTCATAGGACCATAGTATCGAGTAGTAAATCCAACGGTGAGATTTTTCCATTCAATATTCAGGTCAGCTTTTACCAAGTGTTGAATTCTGTATTTCAAAATATAATTAGTTGTATCGGTAGATGAATTGGCATAGGTAATTACGTTAATACCCGGTGGTATTGTATCATTATAATACTTGTAGTTGGGCTGTAGTGTTTGTGGTAAGCTATAAGTATATCCTGCGGTAAGGTCAATGATAACTTTTTTGGCAATATTGGTTTGAAAAAAAATAGTTGCATCTATTCCTCGAATCTGAGATTTGCCGGTATTAAAAAATTTAAAACCTATCCCTTCGGGCCATTGGCCGGCAGCAAATTCACAAAAGTTATTGTAT
>CALEWF010000003.1 GCA_937925455.1 uncultured Flavobacteriales bacterium
AGTGGAAAGCCCGCAGGGGCGAAGCCCACAGGGCACGGGGTAGCGGGGCTGAGGGCACGAAGACACCGCTACCCCGATGCCCTGTGTGGCTGAGCCCCGAGGACTTGTAACGGACAGCCGCATAAAGCAGCCTGATATAAATACTCTCTCTAATGACCATTTTGGATTTATTTCCACCGCATTCGGATTTTATATTCTTGTGGATAATGATTGTTTGTACGATTACTTAGGTTTTTTAACCAGCCTAACGGTATTTGCTGATAGGTGATCAGTAAAAACCCTTTGGGTGATGATTGCGATAAATGCAGGGCTTCTTTCGATAAAAATAATCTGGCTTGATATTCATCCAGTTCTACGGTTTCAACTTCCTTACTTACAAAAAAACTCATGGCTAAATCATGCGATGGGATGAAGTCTTTTCCCTTAGTTTCTCCAACCTCCATCCCGGCGTGTGCTACTCGTAATTTATTTGTAAGTATTTCCAGCCATTCTTTCCATGCAACAGGGAATATGGTAGCTGGGAGTTTTTCATTTCTAATAAGTGTTCGGCTTGCATCCAAGTTGACCCATGACAGATAAGGCTGTGAATTTAGAATTTCAATTTTGTTTCTTCTTTGAAAATTAGCGTTAAAATCAGTTGGTTTTATTCTCTTAAATGTGGCTAAATAAAATCCTTCGCCTTCATTTTTATGCGGATAAAATTGAACGCTGTTGGAATTTAGTTTCGTAATATTCCATTCAGCTTGTATAGCAATATTTACAGGTTCAAAACCATGATCAATTATTTCTTGCTGGTGGAGTTCGTTTTCTTCAGGATTATAGGTACAAGTACTGTAAATTAAATACCCCCCTTCTTGTACAAGTTTGGTGGCTGCTTCCAATATACGTTTTTGCCGTAAAGTGCATCGGTGTGTATTTTCTACACTCCATTGGCAAACACTATCCGGGTCTTTTCTAAATAATCCCTCGCCGGAACAAGGGGCATCCACCACTACAAGATCAAACAAGAGTTGTCCATATACAAAATCTTCCGGGTCGTTATTGGTGATGATGACGTTGTCATACCCCCATCGAATGGTATTTTCCTTGAGAGCAGCAATTCGGGTTCGAATCACTTCGTTAGAAACCAGCAATCCATTCCCCTCTAACCATGCACTTAGTATAGTAGATTTGCCTCCTGGTGCACCGCACAGATCCAGCACTTTTAAATGAGCTTTTTGTTCGGGGAAAATTTGTTTTAATACATGGCATAAAAACATAGAGCTGGCTTCCTGAACGTAATATGCCCCGGCATGAAACAAAGGGTCAAGGGTGAAAAGCGGTCGTTCGGATAAATAGTGGCCTTGTTTGCACCATGGCACCTGGGGCAAATTATTCCAGGGGTGTATATTTGGAAATTTTCGTGGATGGATACGAATACTTACCGGAGATGGGCGCTGCAATGCTGCAAAAAAATCAGCTGCTTCATGGCCTAATTGCCGGTTAATTCGCTCAGTAAATGCCAGTGGTAATTTCAGGTTATTCATGATTCATGCGCTGACGAACCGCTTCATACAATACTACGCCTGCCGCCACAGATACGTTGAGCGAATCTAAATCAGCCAGCATTGGTATTTTTACCCGTTCATTGCTAAGCCTTAAAATATCTTTTGAAATTCCGTTTTCTTCAGATCCTACAACTAACGCAAGAGGACCAATATAATTGGCTTCAAAGTACATAGATTTGCCTTTTTCTGTTACACTAATAAGATGATAACCGGCATCTTTAATAAAGGCAAGGCTTTGATATAAGTTATTCACCCGGCACACCGGAATGTGATGCAAGGCTCCAGCTGAGGTTTTGATTGCATCTTCATTTATCATGGCTGATTCTCGGGACGGAATAATCAAGGCATCAGCTCCTGCACAAAATGCAGTACGGGCTATGGCTCCCAGGTTACGAACGTCTGTGATTCGATCTAACACTACCAGAAGTGGGTCTTTTCCTTTTTCAAATAAAAGCGGAATAAGTTTTTCCAGATCACGGTATTCTATTGCCGGCATCAATGCAATTACTCCTTGGTGAGGGGCATTGGTGATACGGTTTAATTTTTCTATTGGTACATCTTGCCGTACAATTTGATGTTTTCTGATAAGCAACGTCAATTCTTCAATTTGTGTGGATGTAAGGCCTTTTTTTACCAAAACTTTGTCTGGCAATTTACCCGAACGAATGGCTTCCATTACAGGGTGTATTCCATACACTATGCCTTCAGCGTTTTTTCTTGGCCTGAACGACTTTTTTTTGGATAACATGATGTAAAGGTAAAAAGATTGGGCTTCTCTTGCAATAATTGTACGATTTGGATAATGTTGTTTTTGCATACTTTTACTGTATGCAACGTGCACATATTCCTTTATATCTTGAAATGATTCCCCAAGTTTTTTTGCGAGGCAGGCATGCTGACAGGGTTTTATTTGAAACATTTAACCTCCATGAAATTCCGGCTTCAGAAAAGAAAGAAATTGCCGCAACGTTTTACGAGATCATTAGAAAATGGCGTTTGATTATCGCCATCAATGCCAATAATGACCGGATGGAAGAAGCCAATTTATATCGCTTGTTGGGAATTTATATGTTGCTTAACAATCAAAAGCTCCCTCATCATCCCGCGTTTGAAAAATTACGAAATGAAAATATTCAACGCAAAGCGGAGTTGGCTCTTGAAGACCCTGCGGTGCGTTGTTTATTGCCTAACTGGTTGTATGAACGTATGAAAAAAGAATTGGGCAATGAAAAGGTAGAACCAATCATGCAAATTCAAAACGAAGAGCCCCCGGTTTTTATTCGCGTTAATACGTTGAAAACAACAGAAAATGAATTATATGAAACCTTGTTTACAAAAGGATTAGTTCCTCAACGAACCACGATATCTAATGCGATACAAATCGGTGATGCCGCCCGTTTATTCAAAACCAAAGAGTTTTTTGAAGGCATGTATGAAGTGCAGGATTTGCATTCGCAGCAGGTTAGCTTGATTGCAGCGCCTCAACCCGGACAACGTGTGATAGATGCTTGTGCAGGAGCCGGTGGAAAAACCTTGCATTTGGCTGCTTTAATGCAGAACAAAGGGAAAATTATTGCCTTGGATGTATCTGCCAAAAAAATGCAGGAATTACAACGTAGGATAAAAAAAGCCGGCATATCTATGGTAGAGGCTAGAATTATTGATAGCAAAAAAGTAATAAAACGGCTTGAAGCATCGGCTGATTTGGTATTGATAGATGCTCCCTGCAGTGGAACCGGTGTGTTACGCAGAAATCCGGATATACGATGGTTTCTCGATGAAATAGAATTAGCCCGTTTAATTGGTATTCAGCAGCACTTGCTGAATGATTTTATTCATTGTGTAAAACCTGGTGGAAAACTGGTGTATAGCACTTGTAGTATTTTGCCAAGCGAAAATGAAAAACAAATTGAAAAATTCCTTCTGCAACATCCGCATTGCACGCTTGAATTGGAACAAAGATTAGAAACAACGCATCAGGGCGGAGATGGTTTTTATGTGGCCGTGATTCGTAAGCCAGTTCAATCTTGATTAACCTTTTTGAATAATTGCTCGAATAGCTACCGACGCACAAACACTTCCAAAAGTAGCAGGCAAGTAAGAAATAGTACCATAGGCCGATTTTTTAAAATTTCTTCCATCGGTCATCATCAACGATTCTTTTATAGGCTTTTCGCTTGAAAAAACAGCTTGAATTCCTTTCCTAATTCCCATTTTTTTCAATCGTTTACGAATATATTGAGCAAATTGACAGGTATGTGTTTGTGATATATCAGCTATACGAATCGCTGTTGGATCTAATTTTCCACCTGCTCCCATCGAAGATATTAGTGGCAAATTACCATGATAGGCAGCTTGCAATAAATAAAGTTTGGGCGTAACACTATCAATGGCATCAATTACATAGCTATAATTTTGCGCATACATGATTTCATGGGCTCTCTCCGGAGTCATAAATTCTTCATATACCATCAGCTCTATTTCCGGATTGATTTGTAAAATGCGGTCTTTCATTACCTGAGCCTTCGGTAGTCCATGTGTGGTAGCTAGTGCTGGTAGCTGCCGATTTCTATTGCTTGGTTCTACTACATCTCCGTCAATGATGGTCATTTTACCCACGCCGGCACGGGCAATAAATTCTGCGGCATATGAACCTACGCCACCCATTCCGGCAATCAATACATGTGCCTCATTTAGTTTTTTTAATCCTTCTTCGCCTACCAACAGGCGGGTACGTTCCATCCACTGTGTGTTCATGCACGGCTTGAATTTCACCAATAAATTAGTTGCAAATATCTTTTATTGTTTGGAAAAATGTTGGCTATTTATTTTTTATTGTATTTGGCTGCTTAAGCGGCTGTACGTTGCAAGTCCTCGGGGCTCAGCCACACAGGGCATCGGGGTAGCGGTGTCTTCGTGC
>CALEWF010000004.1 GCA_937925455.1 uncultured Flavobacteriales bacterium
TAAATTTTGATATACCAAGAATGTCTAACTTTTTAAGTTGAAGCGTCGCTATACCATCTTTTAATTGTACATGTACACTATCTATAGAAAAAATGTTTTCTTCTTTACTTAGTAAAATATCAGATAATAATGCATCAGCACTCTTTATGGGCAAAAGTTGTGAACTTTCTGAATTGATTTTTTCTGCTTCAAATGTCTTAAGTTTAAATCGGGATACAAATTGATGATTATTGATAGTAATGTCAAAATTTTTTATGGTTCCTTTTTTGGCTATCCAAGTAGACTTGCCGTTTTTTATTGTAGGCTTCTTTTTATTTTGATAAATCTCAATATTTCCATTAACTATAAGAAGCTGTTGTATATTTAGTTGTTGTTTAAAAATAAGCGGAATTGGATTGATCCCTTTTATCAGAATAGAATCACAAGCAATACTAAAAAAACCTGATGTATCATGGGCTATTACTTGTTTAAGAGAAACTTCTCTCATAAAAATATTATAATTGACATCTCCAACCAGGATCGTTATTTCATCATTCCCAGCTATTACTTGTTTTAGTCTATCGGCAACCTGATTATAAAAAACAAATTGTAACAAAATCATGGAAATGATAAGCAGACCCATTGAAACCAGAACACTTATTCCGGTAACTTTTAAAATTCTTTTTATCTGCTTTAACATGATTGGTTTATGCTTTGGATGCCTTTACGAAATTAAGATATTCTATGGGTTACAAACGTAAATTAACGTTAAAGAAGCTGCATTGAATGAAAGAATTTTTTAGATACTAATGGATTATGAGCCCGACTCTTCTCTACTTGCTTCTATCTTTTCTCGTATAAACAGCCTCCCTCGATAACTCTTTAAATACTTCTCCCGTTGCCGAGCCTCTTGTTCTGTTGTATATCCCTCACTTTATACCACACGCCAAGGACGATATTACTTTGTATATCCTTTCTTAGATTTTTCGTTGTGCCATTCCATCCGGTTCCCTATATCTCGGGTAAATCCTACATATATCTTATCGTAATTATCCGAATACAAGCAATACACATAAAACATACCCAAAATATATTACAAAAGCCGGAATTTCCGGCTTTTCTTTTTGTAGCGGGGGCTGGACTCGAACCAGCGGCCTTCGGGTTATGAGCCCGACGAGATACCAACTTCTCCACCCCGCAATGTATTGCGAGCATAAAATTAATATAAATTATCTTTACTGCAAAATTAAAAATGGATCATAAAGCTGGTTACGTAAATATTATTGGTAAACCCAATGCCGGAAAATCAACCTTAATGAATGCATTGCTGGGCGAACGCCTTTCTATTGTAACCCCTAAAGCACAAACTACTCGGCATCGTATTCTGGGCATTTACAATGACGATAACCACCAGGTAATTTTCTCTGATTCTCCAGGCATCATTGAGCCTTCGTATAAACTCCAGGAAAAAATGATGGAGCAAGTTCAAGAGTCGCTAACAGATGCGGATGTATTTTTGCTTGTATTAGATGCCACCGACCCGAATGCACTAACCCTAGGAGGTGATGCATTTCTTTCTATCATCAGCCAAATGCAAAAAACAGATGTTCCTGTAGTGGTTGCCATCAATAAAATAGACAACCTGAGCCAGGATGCTGTTCAAGTATATGGAACAAAGGTCCGGGCATTATTTCCAAAAGCTGAAATTTTAGCCATTTCTGCACTTCATCAATTTAATACCTTTGAGCTTTTTCAAACCATATTAAGCTTACTGCCAGAACACGAGCCTTATTTTGATAAAGAAGACTTAAGTGATAGGAACCTTCGCTTTTTTGCCTCAGAAATCATCCGGGAAAAAATTTTTGAAAATTACAGCCAGGAAATTCCATATAGTACTCATGTTACAATTCAATCATTTAAAGAAGAGCCTAACATTTCTCGAATAGATGCCGAAATATGGGTTGAGAAAGAAAGCCAAAAAGCCATTATCATAGGAAAAAACGGCAAAGCACTAAAAAAAACCGGAACACAAGCTCGATTAGCGCTTGAAAAATTCTTAAATCAAAAAGTTTTTTTATCTTTAAATGTTAAAGTAAAACCCGATTGGCGAAAAAATGAATCCCTATTAAATAAAATTTTAATCTAATTCAAAATGAATATATTAAAATCAATACTTATCACCATATTATTTGTAATATGTTGTAAAAACTTTTTACATGCCAATATGGCAAACCCCATCATTACAGGGCGATATGGCACCTCAGCGTTTATCAGTCGTAATGTTGAAATTGTAATGGAAGACATCTACATTACTGTAAGTAATGATTTACAAAATGCATTCATAAAAATTAATTATCTCATTGATTGCAAAAAAAGCGGGAAGCAAATACCCATGCTTTTCTTAGCTTATAATTTCAGAAGTAATTTCACGATAAAAGTAGATGAAAAACCCATTGAGCTTTTAGATGTTCCGCAAAGCTTTTACATACCGGATACAGTGAATGGGTATGGTTATAATTACCTTTATAAACCTGAAGAACTTACTAACAAACCCAAGGTGGTTGTAAAATGGAGCGATTATGAAGACTATGAAATAATGAATTTGAACGACATGAAATACTTTGAATGGAATTTAGACAGTGGCTTACATAAAATTGAAGTTACATATTGGACCTCTGCCTCTTTTGATAGAAGCGACTGGATAAATGAATATATTTTTAAGTATTCACTCTCTCCAGCTAGGTATTGGAGCAAAGTAGGAATAATAAGCGTAACCCTTACAGTAGGCGATGATAATGCACATGTAATTACCAATTTGGGAGAACCCGCAGAAGGCAAAGTTCCTTATCAAGCTAAATGGGTATTTTCAGGTGTTCCACAAGATTACATACACATTCAAATAGAGCCTAAATTAAACTTCTTGGCCAGAACATTGATAAAAATCTCACCATTTTACTTGGCTATTATAGTGGGTATTGTTTTATCATCTATACATTTCATTGCATTTATAAAATACAGAAAAGACTTTGTGAATAAAAAGTTTAACCCGTTGATGATTGGTGGTTCAATCTTTATCCCATTTATAACAATAGTCGCATACATGGCTTTTTTTCCAATGATTGATAATGTAATTGGCATTCATGCTTCCAGATTTCATGGATATACATTTCTTTCCATGTTTTTATATTTTATCATTACACCTGTTTATTTATTAACTGCCTGGATAACTGATAAAATAGCTAAAAAACAATTTTTAAAATCAAAATCCATTTAACCATGATTAAACATTTACAAATTATTAAAAAAACTTTTTTGCAATTTTACTTAGTGTATTTTTTACACATCATACTTACAGCCAATGTAGCGGTACTCCTAATCCTGCTTGCATAAATACCATGGGACCTTGCGGTACTTTAAACAATGGAATCGTTGGGCAGCTTTATCAAGATACCATAACCTTTTGGGCTCCACCTAGAGTAGATGCAAGTGCACAATCTGGAGGATTGTTTGACTCACTGGATTTTGTTGAATTAAAATTTTTTAAGTGTAACCGGTCTACCTACCGGCATAACATGGAGTTGTAATATTGGTAATTGTACCTATAATCCACAACCTTCAGGTACATTAGCTGCATTACAATTTTGTGGCACTCCTATCACTCAAGGGAATTATACAGTTACAATCACCATCAAAGGAACGGTTTCAACACCCATTGGAAACCAGTCGCAAAATCAGGTTTATACATTGCCATTATCCATCACCTTAGGAAGCGGCAGCAATGCTGGATTTTCATTTAATCCCTCTCAAGCTTGCGATTCAGCCTGGGTTACCTTTACTCCCTTACTAAATTTTCCACTACCGCAAATCACTCAATGGGATTGGGATTTCGGTAACGGTAATACATTTAGTGGTCCAAACCCTCCACCCCAGTTTTATCCTGCGCCCGGAAATTATCCGGTTACTTGTACCACAACAGTGTATAATATGCGATTAAATTCTCTTACCATAAACGCCTGTGGCCAAAGTTGGTGGTGCGGAGATATTGAAGAATTAAATTGCTCCAATGGTAATGCCGACCTTCGGCCTACATTCACCACCGGATCATCCAGTTGGAATGGTCCGGAAATTTCTGACAACTGTTTGCCCACCTGGAACAATATCAATTTTGTTTTAACCGGCACTTCCTATTCACTCAATGTAACAGAAGTAGATGCCTTAAGTGCCAATGATATTGCAGCACCCTACGCCGGAACTGTAACCGGGCCAGGAACATACAACATCAATCATCCTTCATGGTACACTGCTTCATTTGTAATAAATTTAGTTCAAGCTAATCAAATCATAGTAACTGACACCATTCGTATCTATCAAACTCCTGTTATTGATACTATTCAAGCCACACTACAAGCAATTTGTGCTTATGAAACAACCACCCTGAGTGTATATCCGGGCATGTTGTATGAATGGTATCTGAATGATACATTAACAGTACAATCCGGTAATTTGAATACTTACACAACCGGGCAAGTCGGTTCTTATAAAGTAAAAATTATTGACCCCGTATCCGGATGTAATGTTACTACACCACCTATTACCATCAGTGCCTTACCCATGCCACCTCCGGGATTTCCCAATGTAGGTATCAGTGTAAACAGCAATGGTAGCATCACCACCGCATTAAGTGGAAGTTATACCTATCAATGGCTTTATTTTGATGGAATCAATTACAGCATAATTCCGCCCCCAGAAGGTACTCAATTCAGTTATACTCCTACATTTAATGGTACCTATTGCCTCATAGCTACCAATGCGGCAGGCTGCTATGACACATCGAATTGTGTACAGTTTTATTTAAGCCTCGAAAATCCGTTTGATGCCAATCGCATTGTTGTATATCCTAATCCTACCCAAGGGCTGGTAAATATGCATATGCAACTGCTTGAAAACGATTTGCACGTACGACTTTTTAATATGTTGGGCGAACAATTATATGAAATACACATTGCCAACCCCATGGGCAGCATCACCCAGTCGTTTGATTTTTCAGCACTTCGTAAAGGTATCTATTTGATGGAATTAACTTCCAATGGCTTCCGCCATGTGGAAAAACTAATTCTTCACTAACGAAACCAAGCAAGCTTGCCCCTGTTTGTTATCTTTGCGGAGTAATAATATCTCTTGCTGTGAATCGCTTTCAATTATTCATGCTACCGTTTGGAGGAGGAAATGAAACCTCATACGCCAAATTTGAACCATATCTCGACCCATCCATTCAAATGATCAATGGCGAAGCTCCTGGCAAAGGAAGACGTATCAAAGAGCCGTTATTAAAAAATTTATATTTAATTGCTGATGAATATTACAAGCAATTTAAGCCACAAATCAGAGAGCCTTATGCCATCTATGGCCATTCCATGGGTGCTTATTTGGCACATTTAATTACTCAACGCATTCACGAAGATAAACTACCTCTTCCCAAACATTTGTTTGTTACCAGCAAAATTGCACCAAGTCGTAATTACAACAAAAAACGCAGTTTGATGACCAACGATGAATTTGTGGCTCATCTGAAAGAACTCAAAGGCATGCCTGAAGCGGTACTTAACAATGAAGAATTATTGCACATTTTTTTACCCGTTATTCGCAGCGATTTTGATGCAATTGATACCTATAAATACATCCCCCAGCAACCATACCCTGTGGATATGACGGTAATTTGCGGAACCCGCGAAAATGTTCCGGATGACCAACTAACCGACTGGAAAAAAGAAACAAGTGGTAAATTCCGATTTGAACGCTGGGAAGGCGATCATTTTTGGATTTTTGATCATATCCCGCAATTATGTGCATTGATTAATCAAACCCTTAGCCAATACTAATCTGAAAGCACTGGTTCTATATACGTGGATTGAAAACCTCGATATCCCGGTACAAAAACAATGGCTACAATCTTTACCGGAAAAACTTCGGGAAGAAATTTTTCAATACCGAAAAAATGATGACCGGCTGAGGCTCTTAGCAGGGAAATTATTACTTCTGAAATCAATACTCAAACTGGGGTTTAATCAAAAAATCATTGAACAATATGCCCCTGATGCCATGGGCAAACCCCAGCTTCCTGGATTTTTTCCGTTTAATATAACGCATTCAGGACATGTAATAGCCTGCGCTGTCATGCAAGGTGATGGATTGATTGGTATAGATTGTGAAAAAATACGCCCCATTGAAGTTATCAAATTTTCCAAACAGTTTTCTCCTACCGAAATGCAATGGATTCTTTCAGCCCCCAATCCACAAATTCGCTTTTTTGATGCCTGGACGATGAAAGAAGCCGTAATGAAAGCCGATGGACGAGGCATGCGTATTCCACTTCATAGCATTCGCCTGCATCAAACCTATGCTACCATTGACGACCGCGAAGGGGTGTGGCATCTGTATAAAATTCCTACCCCGGTCTCACATCCATCACACATTTGCAGTCCAGTTGAGGTTCAAAATATTGAAACCATTAAAATAAACTCCACTGAATTATTTGATTCGATTAGCTAATAATTCATATCCAGCTCATAAATTTTATTATAGGACAACTGCGTGTTTCTCCGCCCTGTGGGGAGGGGGGCGGATTCAGCCGCTGCTCCAATATTCCTACCGCCTTTGCGTGGGCTACAGCCCGAAGCAATCTGTATGCTTCATAGCGAGGGCTTTGCACAAGTACGTAGCAATCTCAATCAACCACTGCACATGCCTTTTCGTTCTGCTCGCAATGACGCCC
>CALEWF010000005.1 GCA_937925455.1 uncultured Flavobacteriales bacterium
GGGCGATACATTAATTAATTCATATATAACAACCAGCTCTGATACTACGAATCGCATTTTAAAATACCGTTTTCAGCACACGGTAAAAGTGGACTTAGAATTTAATTACAAGATGTTTTCGCTTGGATTCAGCTTACGTTACAACAGTTTCATGCAAAACATTGACCGAGCATTTTCATTTTTGGAAAACTTAAATTTAATAAAGGGCGTGGTAAAATTTAGGAATGAAAATAACATGGGAGATTATGTGATGGATTTGCGATTGGCTTGTCAGGTTTCTAAATCATCCAGGTTATCATTCATAGTGAATAACATTGCCAACCGGGTATATGTGTTACGTCCTGGAAAGGTGGAAGCTCCCCGGCAATTCTTAGTGCAGTATTCGTATCAATTCTAATAGTAATTTAATAAAAACGCAAAATCTAAAACTAATCTATATGGCTAAGAAGCTGAATCTTCAACGTGAGAACAACTTTTTTGATGATGTTGTGAAGTACTTTGACAATGCGGCGAAGCATGTCAAGGCACCATCGGGAATACTTGATCAAATCAAGTATTGTAACAGTGTGTACAGGATGAAATTCCCTGTAAAAGTAAAAGGAGGATATGAAGTCATCGAAGCATACCGGGTAGAGCATAGTCATCATAAATTGCCTACCAAAGGAGGAATTCGTTACAGCGAGCATGTTAACCAAGATGAAGTTATGGCTTTAGCAGCTCTGATGACTTATAAGTGTGCTATTGTAGATGTGCCTTTTGGCGGAGCTAAAGGGGGAGTAAAAATTGATCCAAGAAAATACTCTGAAGAAGAATTGGAGCGAATAACGCGTCGTTATACCACCGAGCTAATAAAGAAAAACTTTATTGGTCCGGGCATTGATGTACCAGCACCCGATTATGGTACCGGTGAACGGGAAATGTCATGGATTGTTGATACATACAATACGTTCAACATGAGCGAAATTAATGCCTTGGGCTGCGTAACCGGTAAACCAGTGGGTCAAGGTGGTATTCGTGGTCGCAGGGAGGCAACCGGTTTAGGAGTTTTCTATGGTATTCGTCAATATTTGTCAGATGCATCGCGTGCAAATAAGTTGGGTTTAAGCACCGGTATTTCAGGCAAAACCGTTGTCATTCAAGGGTTAGGAAATGTGGGCTACCATGCTGCTAAGTTCTTTTATGAAGCGGGTGCTATTATTGTGGGTATTGGCGAGTGGAATAGTGCCATTGTGAGTAAAAATGGGATAAATCCCGACGAAGCATTGGCTTATTTTAAACAACATGGCACGTTAGATGGGTTAAAAGGAACAAAAACCTTAAAATCAAACATGCAGGTTTTAGAAGAGCCTTGTGATATACTTATTCCCGCAGCTTTAGAAAATCAAATCAATAATGATAATGCAGCTCAAATTAAAACTAAAATTATTGCAGAAGCTGCCAATGGCCCAGTAACCCCAGAGGCAGAAGCCATTTTATTGAAAAAAGGAGTAGTAATTGTTCCTGATATTTATTTGAATGCCGGAGGAGTAACCGTTTCTTATTTTGAGTGGCTAAAAAACCTGTCGCATGTACGTTTTGGCCGTTTGGAAAAACGTTATCAACAGGCCATGAATAACAATTTAATTGAAGCCATTGAAAGTAATACCGGAAAAAAACTTTCTAAAGCACAACGCCAGATGATAGATCATGGGGCTGACGAAAAAGACTTGGTTTATTCAGGCCTTGAAGACACCATGATTGATTCGCTGGAGCAAATAGTAGAAACTCAAAATCAGAATAAGAAAATAGAAGATTTGCGTACTGCAGCGTTTGTAACGGCAATTAATAAGATAGTTGCTTCTTATGAAAAACTGGGTGTATTCCCATAGTAGTTTTCTGAATAATCTGAAAAAAGCCCGTTTTTGGGCTTTTTTTATTTTGTTGAATAAATATCTTTTAACCTAAAATTGTCATCAGCATATTGATAATAGGCTGCTTCAAGCGGCTGTTCGTTACAAGTCCTCGTGGCTCAGCCACATAGGGCATCGGGGCAGCGGTGTCTTCGTACCCTCAGCCCCGCTACCCCGTGCCCTGTGGGCTTCGCCCCTGCGGGCTTTCCACTACCATCCGCAGCAGATGGGGCAGCGAAAGAATCCGCCCCTACAAAGGCGGAGAAACGGGTAACCGCCCCCCTCTTAGATATGATTAAAATATTTTAATAACTATGTTTTGGGTTTAAAACTTGTAATCTTTGTATTTTTTGGTAAACTCCTCGGGTGCAATTTCAGGATTTACAATTACCCCATGATACTCGTAAATTTCAAACAATCCTACATCATCGTGAACTTCTTGATAAATGGGTAGTTTTAATATCTTATCTATGTATAAGATTACTTTTTTTGCGAAAATATTAGGTATTAAAATGGTTTGCCCTTCGCTTACTTTATCATACCATGATAATTTATTTTTTTCGAGAATCATGTATTCATTGAGATTTTTGTTTTTAGCTATATCAATCAAGGTTTCTCCCTTTTTTACTGTATATTCTTCCCATGCAAATTTTGGATAGGTAAGCAATAGTTTGTAACAAGGTCTGTTTGCCCATGTTATTTCTCCTTCGTATTTACATAATTCATCAAAGTTTTTTTCATCATCTGCTTTCTTTTTAAGTTTGGTTAGCAAAAGCCTTGTAAATTCAAAACCAGATTCTAAGATGGTATGATGTTCATCTTTTCGCAGAGTTTTCCCTAAAGGATCTAAATTTGGGTCTAATAAATTTAAAAAAAAGCTGTTTGGATTAATTGCAGCTTTATTGTTGTTTTCATCCTGGTTGTACAAAATTTCTACACCAGGTTTTGGAGAATACACATAAATATAAACTTTAAAAGGATCTCGCTGATATTTTACTTGTATTTCACCCTCTTTCATTACCCCTTTGATGCGTTCTTTTTTTACAAGTCGGTATTTAAGAGTCTTAATCCGATCCATCGCAGCAAGCGATTCTTCAGCAATAGTTCTATTGGTTGGCTGAGAAAAAGATAATCCGGCTAAAGAAACAAATAACAGAAATAATATACCGCGTTTCATTTTTTTAAATTCATGTATGTTTTGATGAATGCCAAATCTAACTATTTTAGCGTTTTAAAATGATCTGCTCATATCTAATCTTCAATAATTTTAATATATCTTGAAAAGAATACTCGGAATTATTCCTGCCCGCTATTTATCTTCCCGGCTTCCTGGAAAGCCGTTGGTGGATATTTGCGGAAAAAGTATGATTTGCCGGGTGTATGATCAATGCCTTAAATCTGCTTCGCTAACGGATGTATGGGTAGCTACTGATGATCAACGTATTTATGATGAAATAACCGGCAACGGAGGAAAAGCATTGGTATCATCTGCCAAACACCTTACCGGTACAGAGCGATGCTTTGAAGCCTATGAAATATTAAAAAGTCGTGGAGAAAAATATGATGTATTGGTAAATATTCAAGGTGACGAGCCTTTTATCAATCCAAGGCAAATAGATCTATTAACTTCGGTATTATTAGATACCGACGATCCCATTGCAACCCTTGTTTATAAAATTACCAACGATGAAGATTTGTGGGATGAAAATGTAGTAAAAGTAGCATGTACATTGAATGATAAGGCGATGTATTTTAGCAGAAGTCCCATCCCCTATGTAAAAAATACAGAAAAAAACGCATGGCTACAATATGTAAATTTTTACAAACATGTAGGCATATATGCATTTAAAACGATGGCTATTCCATCATTGATTCAATTGCAGGCCACCCCTTTGGAAAAGGCTGAAAATTTAGAACAGCTGCGTTGGCTTGAATCTGGTTATACCATTAAAACTGCCGTAACGGTCTATCAAACCATCTCAGTTGATACACCCGAAGATCTGGAACGGGCTAGAAAACAAGCACAATTATTTACTACATTCGAATAACTATGAAACATATTTATACCACATTAACAATAGCGGTTTTATTTTCTGCAAATACGCTGATAACTCAAGCTCAAAAGAAAACAGCCGGTGATGAATATTCTCGGCAAGTAGATGTTTATACCCGGGCATTGTCGCTAAACGATTTGAAGGTAGCCAGAGTGGCGGTATATCAAATTTTGTCACTACGACCAACAGCAGATAATTGGAACGATACATTGTGTATGTTATATTTTTTAGATGGGATGTATACTCAAACCATTTTATCCGGAGAAAAGGCATTAAAGGCAAATCCTGATAAAACAAATATCAGCGAAATGATGGCTGTATCTTACGATCGCATGGGAGCACTTAAAGAATCTTTAGAAATTTATCAATCCTTGTTTAGACAAAAAAATGAGATTCGATATCAATACAGTATTTTATCACTAGAATACCGATTAAAACGATTTGGAGAGTGCTTGGCTACTGCAGAAAACATCATTGCTCGCCCGGAGGCTAAAACCTCAACGGTAAGAATTGCTGTTTCTGATCAATATTATCAAGATGTATCTTATGCGGCTGCGGTTTATAATATTTTGGGAATGGTTTCTATAGAATTAAACCTAAAAGAACAAGCTGAACGGTATTTTCAAAAATCGTTAGAACTTGACCCAGAATTTGTTTTACCCAAAAATAATTTAACACAGTTTCAACCGAACATCAAATAAAATTATGCTTAAACCCAAAACACCCGATGAAACACTTGCCGTAACAACAAAAGTTGTATATCCCAACGACACCAATACATTAGGTAATCTTTTTGGTGGTAGATTGTTGGCTTGGATGGATGAAATTGCCAGCGTTTCGGCACATCGCCATTGTAAAAGGGTTTGTGTTACGGCATCTATAAATAATGTGGCATTTCAAAATCCCATCAAACTGGCAGATATTGTTACGCTCGAAGCAAAGGTTTCCCGTGCTTTTACTTCTTCTATGGAGGTTTATATTGATGTTTTTGTAGAAGATTTTAATACCGGGCACCGCCGAAAGTGCAACGAAGCCATATTTACTTTTGTGGCGGTTGATCAGCTTGGAAACCCCATCCAAGTTCCGCCCATACAACCTGTAACGGAGCAAGATAAGATGCGTTATGAAAGTGCATTACGCCGCCGGCAGCTAAGTTTAATTTTAGCCGGCAAACTAACTCCAGACGATGCCACAGAACTCAAGGCCTTGTTTATGAAAAATACATAGGAAACCCACGGGAGAAACCGCATATTTAACGCATTGTATCTCCGATGTTTTTATAACACTTTTTATAGATTAACATTTATTTGTAGCATCAGGTATCACTCTACTGCATTGTAATTCTTAAATCAACATATCTTTGCACCCAATTATTGGATTATGAAAAAACTTCTACTAACTCTTATTGTTCTTCCTTTAATTTCTATTATTTTAAACTTTGGGCTTTTTGCCGGTAATGCTTATATATTTTCATACAAAGTATCTGAAAAAATCATCAACCTTATTGAAGACCGGTTTGCAGCAGATGATATTGTAGGATACTGGATGCATGAAGAAAATGTATTAAAAATCAAAATAGAACGTATAGGCAACAAATATTATGGAAAAATGGTATGGCTTGAAAAACCCAATTTTGCCGATGGAACACCCAAAAAAGACATTTACAATCCGGACCCGGCCTTGCGTGATACGCCATTCATCGGGCTACGCATTGTAAAAGATTTGGAATATAAAGGCAACGGTACCTGGGGTGGTGGTACCCTGTATGATCCGGAACATGGAAAAACGTATGGCTGTAGAATTACCCTGGTTTCTGAAAATGAAGCGTATGTTAGAGGCTATATAGGTTTTACCTTTATAGGTAAAAGTGTTCGTTTTCATCGTGTAGCGTTCTAGTTTTTGCTTAATATTTAGGGTAGTGAAGAAAAAGATTCTTTTCATTATAGGTTCTCCCAATCAAACAACACAGATGTATCAAATTTACCTTCATTTGAAGGATGAATTTGATTGTTATTTTACACAGTTTTTTGCTGGCGATTGGTTAATGGAAGCAGCTCGCAGGCTTAAAACCATGGAGCATACCATTATTTCCGGACATTTTAGGCAAAAAGGAGAGCAGTTTGTAAAAGATCACGGGCTGCAATATGACTATGCCGGAAAACAACTGGGCAACAAATACGACTTGGTATTTATGTGCAATGATGCTACTTTTCCAAAAGTAGCAAGAAGAGCCAAATCTATTTGGGTGCAAGAAGGGATGATAGACCCCCTTACGCCATTAGCCAAATGGGTTAAACGCTTGGGTTTACCTCCCTATATGGCTATGAGAACTTCGTTAAATGGCTGTATGAATTATGCAGATATCTATTGTGCTGCGAGTTATGGGTATAAAGACTATTTTGCTTCTATGGGTACTCACCCCGATCGAATTATTGTAACCGGCATGCCCAATTTTGACAATGCAGCTCAATACCTGAACAATGACTTTCCGCTAAAAAATTATGTGCTGGTTTGCACTTCTGATATTAGAGAAACATTTAGAAAAGAAAATCGAATAGAATTTATACGCCATTGCGTTGAAATTGCTGCCGGAAGACCATTGGTTTTTAAACTCCACCCTAATGAAATTTGGGAAAGAGCCTATTACGAAATCATCAATAATACACCGCCGGGCACTCAGGTGTTTCAACATGAAAATACCAATCACATGATTGCAAATTGTGATGAGTTAATTACGCAATATTCAACGGTTGTTTACATTGGTATGGCTCTTGGAAAGCCGGTTCACTCGTATTTTCCATTGGAAACATTAAAAAAATTAATGCCTATACAAAATGGAGGGCAATCTGCAAAACATATTGCTGAAATAGCTAAAAAATATATTGAATTTGATGGTAAAGGAGAGGAATTTACCCGTACTCATCGCGAATGGCTCGAATGTCTGGAACAAAAATATCAGACAATCACAGTATGAATCAACGCATTGTTACCGTAATACAAGCAAGGACAGGATCTACTCGCTTGCCCGGAAAAGTACTTATGCCTTTAGCTGGCGAGCCGTTGCTGGTTCGTATGGTTGAACGGGTGAAACGTGCTAAACTTGCTGGAACTGTTGTGGTGGCTACTACAACAGAAAAGGAAGATGATCCCATTGAAGCAATCTGTAATGAAAAAGGTTGGAATATTTACAGAGGCCATGCTACTGATTTGTTAGACCGACATTATCAAGCGGCCAAAATATTTAATGCAGATGCGGTGGTAAAAATTCCCTCCGATTGTCCTTTGATCGACCCGATGGTCATAGACAAGGTCTTGTCTGTGTATATAGAAAACTTTCCCTGTGTTGATTTTGTAAGTAATCTTCATCCGCCCACTTATCCCGATGGAAACGATGTAGAAGTGATGAAGTTTTCTGTTCTTGAAACAGCATGGAAAGAGGCATCGCTTCCCATGGAAAGAGAACATACCACACCGTTTATTTGGGAGAGACCTGAACGTTTTAAGTTAATGAATGTAAGTTGGGATACGGGATTAAATTATTCCATGTCCCATCGTTGGACCATAGATTATCCAGAAGATTATAAGTTCATCAGTAAGGTATATGATGAGTTATACCCCGCGAACCCCAATTTTGGATTGAACGATATTCTTAACGTATTAAATGCAAAGCCGGAAATCTTCGAAATAAATAGCAAATTTGCTGGTGTAAACTGGTATCGCAACCATTTAAACGAATTAAAAACAATTGATGCTAGCATGACCAAAAAAATTTAATATGACAACCGAGCGAAGAAAAGAATTAGAAAAACTGGCTCTTCATGTACGTGAACACATCATCCGCATGAGCACAGACGGAGGATGCTTCATTGGGGCTTCGCTTTCATGCGCCGATATAATTGTTTACTTGTATAAAGAGTTTTTAAATATCAGCCAACAAAACCTCAACGATCCACGCAGGGATTATCTTTTGCTCTCCAAAGGGCATGACGTGCCAGCACTCTATGGCTTATTTGCAGAAATGGGGTGGATTGAAAAATCACGACTTTCAAATCATTTAAAATCTAACGACTCTATATATTGGCATCCCAATCGGCAAATTCCGGGTATTGAATATTACTCGGGTTCTCTGGGACACCTACCGGCAGTGGGAGTTGGTATTGCTATGGATATTAAAATGAGAGGCGATAATAACCGAGTGGTAGTAATTACCGGCGATGGGGAACTCAATGAGGGGAGTGTTTGGGAGGCTGTATTGGTGGCACAAGCATACAAACTCGATAACCTGATTTTTTTGGTTGATAGAAATCATTTTCAAGCCAATATTCGTACGGAAGAATTAATTCCTTTAGAACCCCTGGATAGAAAATTTGAATCGTTTGGCTGTGCCGTAAAACGCATCAATGGGCACGATTTTGAAGCCATGGAAAACGCATTTGATAATATTCCGCTTCAATCGGAAAAACCGTCGGTGATTATTGCAGATACGATTCGCGGAAAAGGGTTACCAAGCATTCAAGAAAGGGCTGATCGTTGGTTTTGTAATTTTACCCACGATGAAGTAGAAAACCTGCTTAAGGAACTACATGGTGAAGAGCAGGCTCGGCTAACCTCAGAAATACTTACAGTTCGCTAAAATTTAAGTTCCTCGAAACAATTAGAATTTTTTGTCTAATTGTTTTTGTAGCATATACCACAAAAGATAGTAGCTAATTACTCCAACTACCAAAGCCAATAAAATACCGCCAACGAAAAGTTGATATCCTGCATCAAGCAGTGAGCTAAGTTTTACTCCATGTTGCAGGGTGTTTTTTACAATGTTTGTTTTTCCAAAAATAACACCACCAATACTTACTTGTGCTGTTACAACCAATGGAATAATCGGAGGAATGGTAATAGCAGAAAATCCAATGGTAAGAATTTTATTTAACTTAAAAATCCAGGAAAAAAATGCAGCCAATAACACATGTAACCCCCAAAACGGGGATACAGATATGGCCAAACCAACAGCACAGGCCATAGCACGTCTTGCAGGAGGTTCATCCGAACGCCAAAGATAATTTTGTACAAATTGTTTAAATCGAAACCACAATTTTTTCACGTCAATACCTTCGTATAAAAATACATTGGATTTTATAGTTACTGGCTATAATATAAAATTTTAATTATTCCTTCATGCAAACATAATGCTATCAATTCTTTCACAATTGCGCAATAGATTGTATAAAAATAAAGTTTACCCTCAAATTGCTATTAGCATATAGTAGATAATAGGCTGCTTAAAGCGGCTGTTCGTTACAAGTCCTCGGGGCTCAGCCACACAGGGCATCGGGGTAGCGGTGTCTTCGTACCCTCAGCCCCGCTACCCCGTGCCCTGTGGGCTTCGCCCCTGCGGGCTTTTCACTCCATCCGCAGCAGATCGGGGCAGCGGGTGAATCCGCCCCCTACGAGGCGGAGAAACACGCGGTCTGCAACCTATAAAACAAT
>CALEWF010000006.1 GCA_937925455.1 uncultured Flavobacteriales bacterium
TTAAATACAGATGAAAAAGGGAAGTTTTTGGGTGAGTTTAATGGGAATGATCGTTTATTAATTATTACACAAACAGGCCTATATCGCTTAGTTAAACCCGATATTTCATTGCATTTTGACGATGATGTAATGACCATTGAAAAGTTTAGCAAGAAAAAGATAATTACTACTGTTTATTTTGATGGAGAAAAGAAAGAATATGTGGTGAAGCGTTTTCATCCAGAAACCTTTGATAAAAACACATTGTTTATTACCGATCATATCGATTCTAAAGTGCATTTGGTAAGTACTGATAGTTACCCCATGCTGATGGTTACTGCAAAACGCAATCAAAGCTTAGAAAAAGATGTAATAAACATTCATGAATATGCTGGTGTAATTAATGAAAAATCAAAAGGCAAAAAATTGAATTACCGGGATATAAAAATGCTAAGCTGGATGGACCCTTTGCCTGAGCCAATGTTGCCTGCAGAAGCAGAAGAAGAGGAGAGGGGAGATGAAGTTATTCGTGAAGTTGATTTAGAAGCAGACGATATTCAAAAATCTTTGTTTTAAATACTTTTTTTAGGGTAAGCAAGCTTTGTCTATGCCCAATACATAATTTTTTATTACATCCAAAGTCGAGGCAGTGCCTGCCCCTTTAAATCCAGTAATATCGGCTATGGTTACCTTTTCGGGATACTGTTTTACCAATATCTTTGAAATGGGCAGATATGTCCAATGCCATTTTTCCTCCTCGTATCCGTTTGGGCGTTCTGCGCCCTTAGAAGTATAAGGCTGATAGTATCCAAATTTATGTGCATTGGCAGTTAGCCATTCGTATTCTTTTTTGCCATTCCCACTTAAAAAATAGGAATCATTCAGGTCGTTAATATCTATATCCGTACCCCAATGATGACGAGACGTGCCCGGCATTGAACTATATCGTAGAATAATTCTGGCTCTTTCGATGCTATCTTTTACTTCGGTGGCTAAGTTTTTCCCATCCACCAAGCGTTCTCCGTTCCATTTTGCTTCCCAAATAGATTTTTGGCTAGAAAAATTCCGGGTGGAAGATATGATTTGAAGGTTTACACCTTCTTTTTGAGCTGCATCATACATTTTTACAAAAGCCACATAGGCATCTTTACGAAGATAAACGTCTGATTTGGTAGTATGCTTGGTATCAATCTTTACAAAATCAGGATGCGTAGCCGGATCAAATTTTCCAAGCAAGTATTCTTTTGAAAAATTTAGTGAATCTTGTGTAGATTGGAGTTCTGAACTAGCCTGTTGGGTGATATTAGTTGGCAATGAAATACGTTCAGAATGTTTGCAATGAAAAAAAATTACACCTAAAATAACCCAGAATCCAACGATAGTTCTCATTTTTGCTTTGAAATTAAACATCTAAATTATTTGTTTTGTTGGGCTTAGCAGAAAACTATTGGGTGTATTTATTAACAGCCTGCATTATTGCAGCAGGTTGCGGATCATCATCTCATAAAATTGAACAAAAGCCGGAATTAGATACATTGAACTATTATCAGTTTATTGCAAATGAGCCAGATTCTTCTGTTTATCCGATATTGCAGCAAGTTTCATCTCAGCGTGACCCCATCACTGACTTTGGATTACAAAAAATGTTTGATGGTGATATGGCTACCTCTTGGCAGTCTGAACCTGGCTTGCATGCGGGGGAATGGGTAAGTTTTCAATTTGAGTCACTGCCCGTTTCGCGTATTGCTATTCATGTATCCGATACATTTTTAGTTGCACGGGTAAATCAAATTGAAGTTTGGATTAACGATACTTTAATGGGGCAGTTCCCTGCTAAATCAACAATAACATACAATGGAAAATTAAAAAAAATTTTAATCCGGGCAATGGATGCAGATGGTTTTAATTTGGTTGATATTCCACCAATTCAAGATACTACACAATTAGAGCGAATTGCTTACCGCCAATTGGGTAGTTATTACAATAGCAAATCATTTGCAATTAGTGAAATAGTGTTTTTTGATGAGTTGGGAAAGAAGATTCCCCTTCAACCCATTCCATATCGAATAGCTAAAATTAACACATGGGATTTTACTCCACCTTCTGATATTGCAGATGGAAACCTAACCACCGGGTGGAGTAATTTTCATCTCAATGAACATCGGATTAACATTGCTTTTGACGAATTTACCCCCATTACAAAGGTGAAATTGTTTAATGGAATTGAAAGAAATACTAAAATTAAAGGGATTCAAAAATGTATTCTTTCTTTACCCGGCAGACCCGACTCTCAATGGACATTAAAACCCGGGTGGAATGAATACAAACTTCCTTTGCCCATGGTTGGGAAAATGTTTACGTTACGAATGATTGCTACACAACCCATGGGGCTCGCTGAATTGTTATTTTATGATGGTGCAAGATATTATCAGCCTTATTCAGATTCACTTCATACACAAATACAATATGTAAAAGATATATTAGCCAAAACACCATTACATCCGGCTTTAAATAATCGCTTATATTTTAAAGAAAGAATTGTAGTACTAAAATCTGATACCGTTTCGAATAAAAATTACAAAGATTTGCCCATCAGCCAACTGCAAGGTGCCAGAACTTCTACGTACGATTTGATTTTGAGAGCTAACCAATCCATTGAGCTTAAATCAGAACTCATGAAAGAAATTTATGGCAGAGAAATTCGAATAATTCTTGAAAATAAATCTTTAATTGGACGATGGATGATTAAATCAATAGATGACAATGGGGAGGTTTTATTACAAGTTAAGGGTATTTTAAAAATTACCAGAACTGAATCTGGAAATACAAACCAATTTATTCAAGAGAATTATTCTGCTCTTTTTAAGGCCTCATCCAAGTTACTTTATATGGACGATTGGGGAGAAATGTTGATTAGTTATTGATTTATTTCAGAGTCTTTACATTCATGTAAATCGTAAAATTTATGGATGCACCTCATTTATACTTGCCATTTCTTGCAAATTAACTTATCCTGCTGGTTACTGCCAGAATTTTGCATAAAATTTTTTTAAGCTTTAACCTAACCTAAATGATTGGTGAAATAATTGCCGGGATGATTCTTTGACATAGGTTACTAAATCTGATTCATTAGTAACGAAGAGATAAAAGTCTTTTCAGAATTGGGAACTTTTCTATTGGCTATCATCGCAGTATTAGAAATTAACCCAAGAAAGTCATTAGAGTATAATTGGCTGCTTTAAGCGGCTGTCCGTTACAAGTCCTCGGGGCTCATGCACGCATCGCATAGTCGCAGCGGGGTCTTCGTGCCCTCAGCCCCGCT
>CALEWF010000007.1 GCA_937925455.1 uncultured Flavobacteriales bacterium
CGGTGAACACGCCTCTACAAGGCGGAGAAACACGCGGTCCCCCCCTCTATTTAAAATTTTCTAAATGAGAATTTTGGGATTATACCTATTTTTTTAATACCTATTTTTCTTTACTTTCAGATAAAAAAGTTGTATTTTTACAAATATTAAATTACTGGTTATGGATATAAATTATATCGTATTTGCTATTCCGGTATTTGTTATCACCATTGGTATTGAGTTATGGGTGGGATATCGCCGCAAACAGCAGTACTACAATTTTGAAGATTCCATTACGAACCTCAATATTGGTATTGGAAGCCAAGCCATAGGCTTATTAGGAAAAGTTTTGATTTTGGCTTCCTATGATTATGTATATCATCATTTTTCTTTTTTTCAATTACCCAAAGATAATCTGTTTGTTTGGTTAGGAGCCTTAATTTTCTTCGACTTTTTATATTACTGGGCTCATCGCTGGGGGCATGAGTGGAATTGGATGTGGGGGGCACACATTGTGCATCATCAAAGCCAGGAATATAATCTATCAGTAGCCTTGCGTCAATCATGGTTTCATAATTTTATTGCATTTTGGATTTTTCTTCCACTTCCTATATTAGGTGTTCATCCGTATGTATTTATAGGGGTTGCTAGTTTTGTTACATTGTATCAATACTGGATACATACCAAAGCGATTAAAAAATTACCACGCATCATTGAATTTATATTCAATACCCCGTCGCATCACAGGGTGCATCATGCTATTAACCCACAATATTTAGATAAAAATTATGCAGCAACTTTTATTTTCTGGGACAGAATATTTGGTACTTTTATGGAAGAAAAAGAAGAACCGGTTTACGGAATTACTAATCCCATCAATAGTTGGGACCCGGTGTGGGCTAACTTCCATTTTTATGTTGAGATGTTTCAGGGAAGTAAAAAACTAAAAACACTAAGACAAAAGCTGGCTCTCATTTTCAAAGGCCCGAAATATTTGGGTGAAGTTTTGGGTCATATTTCTAAAGATGCAGAATATTATAAATATGTTCCTAAATATCAAACACAGGTTTCTTTAAACATGAAATTGTATGTTTTGGCTCAATTTATTGTTTTAACTGCTGGAATAATAAAATATCTGATACATTTTGATGAACTCACCCCATTTTTTCAATGGGCATGTATGGGGTTGATTGTTTTAACGGCAATGTCGTGCAGCGGTATAATGGAAAATAAACCCTGGGTTGGGTATTTAGAAGTAATACGCATTGTGGGTGCTATTATATTACTTAATACGTTGTATTATTTCAATTATAGCGATTGGTTTATGTCTATGTTGATAGGCTCAATTACTTTTGGAGTATTGTTTATGGTGTGGTTTGTGTATAAGTGGATTATTGCCCGCGACCCAGTTTCAAATCAACAATCAGCATGTATCTAAGAATAATAATTAGAATACAGTTTTGAAGATCGGACTTTATTTTGGTTCATTTAACCCGATACATATCGGTCATTTAGTGATTGCCAATTACTTTGCAGAATTTACTGATTTAGATCAGGTATGGTTTGTAGTGTCGCCACACAATCCGCTTAAACCCAAAAGTTCATTGCTTGACGATTATCATCGGTTGGAACTTGTGAATTTGGCCATTGAAGACTATCCTAAATTTCGAGTTTCTAATATTGAATTTCATCTTCCTCAACCCAATTATACGGTTCATACATTAGCACATTTGCATGAAAAATATCCGCAACATCAGTTTGCTTTGATCATGGGTGCTGATAATTTAGAAACCCTTCCCCGGTGGAAAAACCACGAGGTGCTTTTAGAAAATTATCAAATTTATGTTTATCCACGTATCGGAGCTAATGGTGGTGTGTATAAAGTACACCATGCCGTACACTGGGTGGATGCCCCTATTATGGAAATATCAGCAACCGAACTTCGCAAGGCAATTAGTGAAGGCAAAGATGTGCGTTTTTTTATGCCTGCTAAAAGTTATCGGTATTTGGATGAAATGAATTTTTATCGCTAATCAGACCCATACCTTAGTACCTTCGGTACAATTGGTACATATATCAATTTCTTTTCTTGATTGAAGCAGGCTTTGCCTAAATTGCTTGTATGGGTCTGATAGCCATACTGATTTAAATGTTTCTTTGGTAAGGTCGCCAAGTTTATACTTTGCATCTTTATCAAAACAGCAGGGAACTACTTTTCCATCCCAAGTTATTACACAACTATGCCACATTTTCCAGCAATGATTGAGCAGTTTATTTTTAATTTGATACGTACCGTTTGCTAAGCGTTTATATCTGGCATACTTTGATTGTAGTGGGATTAAATTATTGCCATGTTCATAATTATAAACCTGCGCTGTTTTGAATATTACTTCATCCACCCCCAAGGTTTTAGCCAATAGTTTTACTTCATCTATTTGGTGTTCATTGGGTTGTACTACCAAAAATTGAAATACTAAGTGAGGGGTTCGAGACCGAAGTTGTTTCTTTGCAACTACCATGTTTTTAGTTCCATCCAGCACTTTTGAAAGCTTTCCGCCCACCCGGTAGCTTTCATATACATCTTGCGTTGTACCATCTATGGAAATAATGAGTTTGTCCAATCCACTTTCAACAATTTTTTTACACATTTCCGAATTGAGATAATGAGCGTTGGTGCTGGTAGCAGTGTAAATATTTCGCCGGTGGGCTTCTAAAATCATATCCGGAAGACTTTTATTCAAAAACGGTTCGCCCTGAAAATAAAAAGTAATATAACACAGGCTCTGCTGAAGTTCATTTAGCCATTGCAGGTAAGAGTTTTTTTCTAACATGCCGGTAGGTCGGGTAAACGAACGAAGCCCGCTGGGACATTCCGGGCAGCGTAAATTACAAGAGGTAGTAGGTTCAAAAGCAACACTTATCGGAAGCCCCTTGATTTGTGCTTTTCCAGTAATCCGGCTTTTGTAATAACTCCATAATATTCTAGATGCATTGGCAAGACGATGCGGAGTAAATCGCTTCATTAGATTTATCCTGTCATGCCATACAGTACTTTTCATGATGGTTGCTCTTGCTGTGAGGTGTTATCATTTTTATGAATTTTTTTAAATACCTCTTCCATTTTTTCGGCATAATCCAACGAATCGTCTAAATAAAATACCAGTTCAGGTACAATTCGTAGTTGATTTTTTAATTCTTGCCCCAGTAAATAGCGAATTCTTGACTTATGATGATCTAAATTTTGGATGACCTTCACTTTATCATTGGTGCCGAAAACGC
>CALEWF010000008.1 GCA_937925455.1 uncultured Flavobacteriales bacterium
GGTAGGTGGTTTTGCCAGCGGAAACAGCGGATATGGGGAAAAAGCAAAAATTCAGGAATTTGATGTAGATGCCTCATATACGGTAGAAGGATTTTTATTTTGGTTTGGCTATAAAGCTATTCAATCTGCACCCAATGATAGTTCGGCAATAGATTTTATTTTTTACAACTTAGATAGCACCGCCAACATCAACGGAATTGGTCGGTTTGTACCAAAAACCATTTTAGAAAAGAAGGAAGTTTTATTAAGAGATATTGACACATCTGTAAATTTTTCTACCGGAATAAATGTTTGGATGATACCACCGCGAATTGTGTATCAAAATTATGGGGTAGGCATACGCTTAGATAAAGTGCATATCAAAGATACGATTGCTTTGTATTCATCCTCTCATGGCGACCCTCCCATTCCATCGCTTAGCTGGGAATACTGGCAAGGCAGTTGGAATACCATGCTCAACAACTGGGGATTAGACATAGATTTTGCCATTTTTCCGTTGGTAGATTTAACAAATTTGAGCGTCAACGATGCTGCATTTATTCAAGGAATAAATGCCAAAGTATATCCCAACCCTGCCTCAGATTTTTTAATTGTAGATATAATCACTACTGAGTTGTCTGAATTATGGTTTACGCTTTACGATTTACAAGGGCAAACAGTTTTTACAAAACAGGCAGGAATTTTTTCACCCGGCACCTATCAACAAACGTTCGATGTGAATACAGTTCCTTCGGGTAATTATATTTTGCTTATCACCAATAAAAATCATCGTGGGATAGCCCAACGAATTATCATTAACCATTAGAATGTTTTTTGAACGCGTTTGAGCAGTTTGGTAGCAAATATAAAATCTATCAATTCCGGATTATTAGACTTAACAATGCTGCTACTATCTCCTTCCCAGTGTTTATAGCCTTTTCGGATGTAAATAATTTTGTCTCCAATTTCCACCACCGAATTCATATCGTGAGTATTGACAATGGTAGTGGTATTAAATTCGCGGGTAATTTCTTGAATTAACTGATCTATAACAATGCCGGTTTGAGGGTCTAAACCAGAGTTGGGTTCATCAAAAAACAAATATTTAGGATTCAGGGCAATAGCCCGGGCAATGGCCACCCGCTTTTTCATTCCCCCACTAATTTCAGATGGATACAGCTTGTGTGCATGGCTTAGGTTTACTCTATCCAAACAAAATTTTACCCGATCAGCAATTTTTGATTTATTCCAATCGGTAAACATACGTAACGGAAATGCTACATTTTCCTCACAAGTCATAGAATCAAACAAAGCCCCTCCCTGAAAAACCATTCCAATTTCCTGACGAATTTTTTTTCGTTCGTTTTCAGATGCTTTGGTAAAATCAATACCCGAATATATGATGCTACCGGAAGTAGGCTCTAACAATCCAACCAAACATTTCATCAACACCGTTTTGCCCGAACCACTTTGCCCGATAATTAAATTGCATTTTCCCGGCTCAAATACCGCATTGATGTCAAACAATACCTGCCTATCACCAAATACTTTATTAAGATTTTTAATCTCAATCATTATAGCAACAATAATCGGGTTAGAATAAAGTTCCAGAGTAAGATAGAAATACTACTATTTACCACCGCTTTGGTACTTGCTTTTCCCACTTCCTGAGAGCCACCTTCTACGTAATACCCTCTGAAAGCTGAAACGGAAGCAATAACAAAAGCAAAAACAGCACTTTTAATCAAAGCATAAATAAAGTGAAATGTTTTAAAATCCATGGTAGCTCCATAGAGATACGTTGTACCATCTAACAATCCGGTGGTTGTACAAGCCAGGTATCCCCCATAAATTCCTAAAATCATGCTTATTACAGTGAGTATTGGATTTATAATTAGCGATGCTATGATTTTAGGGAATATTAAATAATTAGCAGAATTAACTCCCATGATTTCTAAGGCATCAATTTGCTCGGTTACACGCATGGTACCAATTTCAGAAGCAATATTACTTCCTACTTTTCCGGCTAAAATCAACGCAATAACAGTAGGAGAAAATTCTAAGATGATGGTTTCACGGGTTCCATAACCTACTGTGGACATTGGGATCAAGGGACTGTCAATGTTTGCAGCCAATTGAATGGCAGCAACAGCCCCCATAAAAAAAGAAATAATTGAAACAATGTATAACGAACCAATACCCAGGTTATCCAATTCCCTTACAATCAATTCCCTCATCACCGAAGCTTTGGGACTTTTGGAGAATGACCGGATAATTAACAAGCAATATCTTCCAAAATTATCGAGGTATTTCAGCATCCGGTTTTGTATTTTTACGAAAACGAATATACAGATTTTATATCATGTAAACTTAACTTTGGATAATTTGCCGGGATGTTACATTTTTTACAAGCAAGTACATTAAATCATAAAAACATCGAAGTTTGTATCATCATTTTTTAGGTGTATCTATCATGTCAACAAACGAACTCATACTTTTTATTTGCATTACACTAGTAGTGTACACATACATAGGATATGCAGTGTTGATATACCTTTTCAACCGAATCAGTAATAAATCTAACGGAGTAAGTTACGAAACCATAAGAAATTGGCCGCCAATTACGGTTATAATCCCTGCATACAATGAAGCGGCTGTATTGCCTGAAAAAATTGAAAACACCCTGGCATCCGATTATCCGCCTGATTTGCTCAAGATTCTTGTAATCACCGATGGTTCAAATGACGGGAGTGAATCATTAACATTTCATGATGCACGAATCACCCACCTACACCAACCCCATCGTCAGGGAAAATCGGCTGCCATAAATCAGGGAGTAGCAGCTGCAACCACAGAAATCATCTTTATTACCGATGCCAACACCATGATTCACCCACAGGCATTAAAATTAATGACGGCCCACTACCAAAAAATAAAGGTGGGGGGAGTATCTGGTGAAAAACGAATCAGAATAAACCATGAAGAATCTAGCGTAGGTGGCGAAGGGTTTTACTGGAAATATGAATCGTTTTTAAAACGTGAAGGCGCTAAATTTTATACAGTAGTTGGCGCAGCCGGCGAGTTGTTTTCCTTTAAAAAATCGTTGTTTAAACCCCTGCCCAACGATACTATTTTAGACGATTTTGTATTGTCAATGGAAATTGTAAAACAAGGGTTTGTGATTGACTATGAACCTCAGGCTTATGCCATAGAAAATCCAAGTAAGAATATAGGAGACGAATTCAAACGAAAAGTCCGCATATCCAGTGGGGTTTGGCAGTCATTGGGAAGATTAACTTTTTTATTCAATCCGTTTTTTAATGTAAAACTTTTCTTTCAATTTATTTCACACCGTTTTTTGCGCTGGACGCTGGCACCGCTGGCTATGATTATTATTTTTGTGATATCTGTCATAGAAGCCCAACAGCCTGTTTTCTTTATATTTTTATTATTTCAGGTAGTATTTTATGCCTTGGCATTGGTAGGTTTTTTACTTAAAAACACCAAAATTCGATGGCCGTTGATTTTCATTCCATTTTATTATTGCATGATGAATATGGCTGTGCTTGCCGGATTGTGGTCTTATTTACGGGGTAAACATTCGGTATTGTGGGAGAAAGCAAGCCGGTAATTAATTCAATAAAGCGGGTAAAACCATAATAAATTCGGGTATTTCAACCTCAAACAACTCTCTGGAATTTAACCTTTCAAACAAATACGTTCCCTTCATTTTACCAATCGGGGTACGAAACGAACAAGAGCTTTGATAAGCAAAAAATTCGCCCGGTCTTAGCACCGGCTGTTCACCAACTACTCCCGGACCTTCTACTTCACGATACTCTCCGCTGGAATCAGTAATTTCCCAATGGCGGCGCATCAATTGAACGGTATGGTCTGTAAAATTTCGAATGGTGATATGATATGAAAATAAATAAAATCCTTCTTCCGGCTGCGAATGTTCCGGTCTATATTTGGTTTCAACAGTAACCTGAATTCCTCGGGTAATTTTTTTTACCATAATTCACAATATTAACAAAAAAAGTACAAAAGAGTTCTAAAGAAAGCATCAGAATGATTTTGCCCCGTGGTGCCAATTTAGTATCTTCGATGGCTGAAATTAAAGACAATGTACGCGTTGATTGAAACGGAAAAAGGTACAATGAAAGTAGAATTCTATACCGAAGATGCACCCGGAACAGTAGCTAATTTCATAAAATTAGCCCAAAACGGGTTTTATGATGGTTTAACTTTTCATCGCGTTATTCCTGATTTTGTTATACAGGGAGGATGCCCCAATGGAACAGGAACCGGAGGACCCGGATATACCATTCCCTGCGAACTTACAGGGAATAATCAATACCATGACCGAGGTGTATTATCCATGGCTCATGCGGGAAGAAATACAGGTGGTTCGCAATTTTTCATTTGTCTTAACCGTAAAAACACCAAACATTTAGACAAGCAACATACCTGTTTTGGCAAAGTAGTAGAAAACGTTGATGTAATTGATGATATACGGCCCGGAGATAAAATCATTCATATTTCAATCATTGAAAATTAATACTAACAGACTTAAAAACAAGGTTTATGAATATGATGCAAGAAAATCCCAGCGTAATTGTAAAAAGAAAAAATATTCAGGTGGTACTGGATTATTGTTTAGACAATAAAATTGAGTTTAAAGCAACACCCCGCAATATGCCGGAAGAGTGGGACATTGAATTTTCGGTTAATGACATCATGAAAGCTATTTCTTTGGGGATGTTTTTAAAAGAAAACAAATTAGATTTAGCGGGCTTTGTAAGTATGACATCTACTCCTAAACCAGCTTCGGTAGCTGCTGCTAAACCACGCACACGTAAAACCGAAAAAGAAGAAAAATCAACACCTCCTGCTGAAGCTAAACCGCCTGTAGTAAGTCCCATTTTTTCAGAGGTAGCCGAGGAAATTAAACCTAATTATTCATCGCACATTGGCAATGAAGAAGCTTTATTCTAAGATGTAAATTAAACCCAAATTATGCAATAGATATTTTCCGTAGGCATTCAGAAAAACAAAAATCTACGTAGCCACTGTTACATTAAATTCTAACCACAGAGAACACAAAGGAATATTGTGTGTTTTTAATTTCATTTTTTTTGTGTTCTCCGTGTATCTCTGTGTTCTTTGTGGTTAAAAAATTTGTTTACTATTCAGGTTTAATGCTTTTACCACAAAGAACACAAAGTTTTACACAAAGGGCACAGAGTGCTGTAATTTATGTCATAACTTTTTCTTTTTGTGCATTGTGGTTAAATTTTTCACCACAGAGAACACAGATCAATAAACCAATTAAAAAACATCTGAAATAACATTTATTTCAATTGAAGCAAAATAATTGGTTGAACCCAGGTGGTAGCTTCATAGAATCGGCTTTAGTACAGAAATTAAAATGACTTTGCATTATATCCGGTTTTCTATTGCATAATTTGGGTTAAATAAAAAAGGGGCTTAAAGCCCCTTTTTTATTCATCAAACTTCCTTATTTAACATCCAGTACCTTAATTTCTACCCGCCTGTTCACTGCATGTTCTTCTTCACTGCATTTACTATTATTACCGCAATTATTCTTCAATCGGGTTTCACCATACCCTTTTGCAACCAATTGTTCTTGCTGAACGCCTTTACTAATCAAATAGATAACGGATGATTCTGCACGTTTTTGAGAAAGAGTTAAATTTGCTTGATCTGAACCTCTGGAGTCGGTGTGAGCACTTAATTCAACTTTAGCTCTTGGATTTTTCAACAACAAATCAGCCAAACGATCTAATATTTCTTTTGATTCAGGTAGCAAATCGGCTTTGCCAAATTCAAAAAGAATATCGTTAAACTCAAACACCACATTCTTTTCAACAACCGGTTCCATCATGATAGCCAGATTGTTTAAGTCATCTTTGCTGGGGTCAATATCCATTTCAAAATCATGGAATCCTTTTTTCTTAGCTACAAGCCTGTATTTTTTGTCGGGATCAAACTCGCCAAACTCGTATTTCCCGTTTTTATCGGTTACAATGGTTTTTACCAAGTTTCCTTCTTCATCATAGATTTCGATGGTAACATCAGCCATTTTTTTACGTGTTAATTCATCAATTACTACGCCTTTTCCTTTTTTGTAATGAATTACTTTTTCAAATGAGAAAAACTCGTCTTTATCTCCATCGGTATTGCGATTAGAAGCAAAGAAACCTTTTCTTCCCTCCCACCAGATCAATCCAAAATCATCCCGTTCGCTGTTGATTCCTAAGCCCAAATTTTGAGGAGTTGACCATTTCCCATTGCGATAATAACTTACATAAATATCTGAGCCTCCATAGCCAATATGTCCATTGGATGAGAAATACAAAATTGTATCGTTTACCACATAAGGATACATCTCATTATCCGGAGTATTTATTTCAAAGAGAGCTTGGGGTGCTGACCATAAATTTCCGCTGCGAGAACTTACATACAAATCATATCCCCCTTTTCCTCCGGGTTTGTTTGATACAAAATATAGTTTTTGTCCATTAGGCGATAAGCAGGGATGCAAACAACTGTATTCCGTACTATTTATGTTAATAGAAACAGGATTAGACCAGCCCCCCCCACTAAATTCAGATTGAAAAATATTTAATGTATTTACACCTTCGGCACTAATTCCTTTCTTTTTAAATTGTTGTTTTGAAGCCATTTTAACTTCGGTGGCATTTTGGGTAAATAAAATAGTTTTACTATCAGATGATACTGCCGGAGAACCTAAATAAAGAGAAGATTCAAACGTTTTATCAAAGGGTTTCCCATCAGCAAAAGTGCTGCCATCAAACTCACTGAAATACAGCTTATAATTTGGATAAGTAATTTTAGTTTTTGCATTGGTGGTTGGATGAGGCACCGAATACAAAACGCCATTTTTATATCGAGCAGCACCAAAATGCAAACCATCTATTTTAAGATTTACCGGTTGTGCAGAAAAATCCGGATTCGGCATATTATTTTGTAGAGAGAATGTACAAGACTGAATATAGGTTTGTATATTCGGATGACCAGGCTTGAGCGAATTATATTTTTCATACATAGATTTTGCTTCATTGTATTTTTTGAGATAACGAAGCACATGCCCGTAATTCAAATACATTTCCGCAGGTACATCTTTGTTATCAACCAATTTGGCATAATTCTCATCAGCCTGATGATAGTTTTTTAAATTCCGGTAGCATTCAGCAACCCTGTAAATCCATTCTGTTTCTGGCTTTTTATTTTGACTAATTATATTTTGATAATAATTTAAAGCTGATTGATATTCTCCTCCCTGATACAACATTTCGGCTTCTTCAATAGCCATGGCTTGAGAAGAGACAAATTTTAAATCAATCAAAAGAGCAATTAACGTTAATAGGTATATTTTTTTCATAGAATTACAAAGTTTTTCGAATTTTAAAATCTTGGAATATCAGCGGGTATGATACGTTTATTGCTACGAGCCCGGTACGCAATCATTACTTCATGTCCTGTAAAATTGGCTTTGTCAGTAAATTGTAACCCAAAGTTTACTGCATATCCAAATACTAAAAATTTATTTAATTGATAATATAAATTAGCCCCCAAGGTAGTTGTAGTGCGGTATGTAATTCCAAACCCAAAAGCATCTTTAAACAATGCCATGGCATTGATATCAAATTGCAACGGGGCTCCCGGGCTAATACGCATCATACCAGAGGGTAAAATAGCCCAATTTTTATTAAAATCTTTTCTCCAACCACCATTTAGGTTAAAATGCATATCGTTGGGATCGATACGAATATCAGCCGAAGGGGTGTTTCCTTGAAAAAGTAAACTATTAGTAAATAAATTTTCTACAGCAAAACCGGCATAAGCATTATCAGTAAACCAATATGCTCCCAAGCGAATA
Organism: uncultured Flavobacteriales bacterium; assembly: GCA_937925455.1. GTDB lineage: Bacteria > Bacteroidota > Bacteroidia > CAIKAF01 > CAIKAF01 > BA4. The sequence continues at coordinate 7,907 of CALEWF010000008.1, forward strand.
TCAGGCGTCCACACTGCATCGGCATTTTGATAAAAGTTAGGATCACCCGGATTAACAATGGGTGCTTCGGTAAAATTTGCATTAGTTAGTTTGGCAGATACCCCCAATCCAAACGATAGATAATTCTTCACATTCAACCGAATTCGATACGCAAAATTTCCGGTAAATATTGAATACGTAGTTACACCTATTCTGTCTTGGCTGATTTGAGCCCCTACAAATAGGTTCGTTTTTCCTACGGGCATAGCAAAATCTAACATACCCACCATAGGACTTTTATCAAAGCCGAGCATCTGTTTACTAAAGAAAAACGCAGCGTTAATTTGATTTACCGAGGTCATACCGGCAGGATTAATAATGCCTGGCTGTAAAAACTGCATGGTAAAATGCGGTCTATCTTGTGCCTTAACAGTGTTCAGCAAGCCGATGCAACCCAGTGCACCGGCTATGCTTAAAAAAAGTATCTTTTTCATAGCCATAGAGAATGAGTTAGAAATTAACGTTTTAATTCTATGTAACCGCGAATAGGTTCAGAATCTGGAGATGTTTTAAATACAAAGAAGTACGTACCATCAGTCAGGCGACCTCCGCCTCCAATGCCCGTGTTAGAGGTTCCATTCCAATCATTATTATACGGTTTAGCACGATACACCGCATCTCCCCAACGGTTCAATATTAGCAATTCATTATCCGGGAAATTATCCAGCCCAACTATTTCAAACAAATCATTTACCCCATCACCATTGGGACTAAAACCATTGGGTATAAACAGTCCATCCCTTACTATCACCGTTACAGTGGCTGTATCACACTGATTAGCACATTTGGGCGAACAAAGTATATAGGTAAACTGGTCTGTACCGCTGAATTGATCATTGGGCGTATAACTTATCACCTGCCCATTTACCTGAACTGAACCATTTACCGGTGGTGTGAGAACTGAAATGGTACCATTTGCATTATCATTATTGATTACAGATATATCAATTGATGTATTATGATTGGTAATAGCGTTATCATCTGCAGCAACAGGATAAGGATACAAATACACTGTTTTACTGGCACTGCCCGAGCAATTACCGCCGTCGGTGATAGTTACAGTAAATGTAGTAGGTGTATTTATTGCAGGATTTATTTCCTGCGTTGTTTCATTATTGTTCCATAGATACGTTTGGGCGCTGGATGCAGTTAATTTAAACGCCTCGTTTACACATACGCTATCCGGTCCGCTAATACTTGCCACCGCCGGAATATTAGATTCTGTAATTATTACATTATCAGAAATATTAGTACAGCCGTTGGCATCGGATACCACTACTGCATACACGCCACCACTTGAAACAACAAGTTGCACATTGTAAACTGAATCGGGCAACCACATATTATTTGTCGGACTGCTGGAAATTAAGGTAACACTTCCACCCGGACATATGGTTGTTGACCCTAATACAGATACCGAAGGTTTAGGCGGTTCAGGATAAATTGTTACCGGAACACAAACGGAGTTGGTAGTATCACACCCCACAGCTTGTACGCAGATGGTGGCAGAACCACTGAAGCTGTTATTCCAATTTACCACTCCATTGGCGGTTGAGCCCGATATTGTTCCAGCTGATGAGGGAGTAATTGACCAGATATAAGAGGAAGCGCCCGGCGACGATGTAGTATAAATATCAGACCCTATACCCTGACAGCGGGTTGATGCACCAGCGGGGATAGTGGGTAATGGTTGATTGCCATAAGTTATAACCATGGTTGTGGAGGGAGCACTATTCCCATTGCATCCTACCCCTACTACCGTTACATAAGCTGTATCAACAAACAATGGATTCCAGGTTACAACACCTGTTGGTGATATAGTACCCGCGGTAGGTGGTGAAATACTCCATAGGTAAGAGGTAGCACCTATGGCAAAAGAAACATAGGTTGATGTACCTGGTCCGATACAACGTGCAATATCTCCGGCAGGAGGAGATGGGGTTTGTGCTCCGGGTACTACATCTATATCAACGCAAACCGGTATGGTTGGACCGGCACAACCATCGGCACTTACGCAAAGCTGTGCTGTACCGTAAAATTGTGGATCGAAATTAACCGTAGCATTACCCATCGTATTAGTTACTGTATTTCCTGTACCTGTTATTGTCCAATTATAATTTTGAGCATTGGTGGCTACACTAATATAATTTTGAGTAAGCGTACCTTGGCAGAACGATAATATACCAGCCGGCACAGAGGGAGGCTGCACCAAATCGTATGTATTAACAGTAATACAAGCCGGACCTGCTGAACCAGAGCAACCATTAGCCGATACGCATATTTGAGATGCACCCACAAAGGTATTATCCCACAAAACAGTAGCCTCATCACCCAACGAATTATTGGGATTTATAGTAGAACTGCCAGCATTAACAATACTCCAGCTAAAGTTATTGGCAAAAGTAGCCGTTGCATTTATCACATCAGAGCCCGGACCTATACATCTGTCAAAAGGTGCTGTTGTAATAGTGGGTGTTGTAGCATTACCACCAATATTAACAGTAGCACAGGTAGGTCCGAAATTACCGTTGCAACCTATAACGTCAACACAAACCTGAGCATTACCCACAAAACCCGGATCCCAGGTTACAGCTCCCGAAGCGCCGCTGCCAACTATTGTATTCGGTGTAGTTACAGTCCAATTGTATGTAGTAGCTCCACCGGCCGATGTTGTGTAAGTGGTTAAAGGGGCGCCCTGACACAAACTTGTACTTCCTGAAGGTGCAGTAGGAACTGATGCTGCCTCTTGCATGGTAATATTAGTACAAGACGGGCCCACCGAACCATTACAACCAACGGCTGACACACACACCTGGGCACTTCCATAAAAGTTAGCGTCCCACGATACATTAGCAGATGTACCTGCACCGGCTATTAAGTTAGGATTTGTAACCGTCCATGTAAA
>CALEWF010000009.1 GCA_937925455.1 uncultured Flavobacteriales bacterium
AAATATACCATGCTTAAACACACCCACATTTTGCCTTTGATAATTTCTATTCTTATAATTCAAACAAGAATAGCTGCCCAGAATACAGAAAAAGATAAAGCAACGGTAAGCGGCTATGTAAAAGATAAACAAACCGGAGAAACTTTAATCGGAGCCAATGTATTTTTAAAAGAAAATAAAAAAGGGGCTGTAACAAATAATTATGGTTTTTTTTCTATAACCTCTGAAAAAGGAAATTATACGCTAATTGTTTCTTACTTGGGATACAAAAATTATGAAATGTCTTTAGACTTATCCAAAAATCAAACGGTGAATCTGGAATTAGAAACGAGCGCCATTACCACAGAAGAAATTGTTATCACGGATGAACGAAGTGATGACAATACACAAAGTACTAAGATGGGGCAGATTGAATTGAAAATTGAAGAGATAAAAAAAGTACCTGCACTGTTTGGCGAAATTGATGTATTAAAAACCATCCAATTATTGCCGGGAGTAAAAGGCTCAGGCGAAGGAAATTCTGGATTTTATGTACGTGGAGGTGGACCAGACCAAAATCTTATTTTGCTGGATAATGCAGTGGTTTACAATGCAGCTCACCTCTTTGGTTTCTTTTCAGTATTTAATTCGGATGCAATTAAAAATGTAAACCTCATCAAAGGTGGAATGCCAGCTAACTACGGCGGTAGGCTTTCATCCGTACTGGATATTTCGATGAAAGAAGGGAATATGAAAAAATTTAGCGGCGAGGGTGGAATTGGACTTATCTCTTCCCGACTTACATTTCATGGACCGATAAAAAAAGATAAAGCTTCATTTTTGATTTCGGGACGTAGGACTTACATTGATTTATTACTTCTTCCATTTTCTGGAGAGGGTTCTCCACTTAATGGAAATAGTTACTATTTCTATGATATCAATGCAAAAATCAATTGGCAGATATCTCCTAAAGATAGAATTTTTGTTAGTGGTTATTTCGGACAAGATGTATTTTCGTTTAAAAGCCCCAGCAGTGATCTGCGTATAGATATTCCTTGGGGAAACGGAATAGCCACTATACGGTACATACATACATTTGGCAACCGTTTGTTTATGAATGCTACATTGGCTTTTACAGACTACCAATTTCAAACCAAAGCCAATACCGGAGATATTGGATTTAGTTTATTTTCCGGGATTCGCGACTATTCTGCCAAAATGGATTGGGACTGGATACCCAGTTCGAAACATAATGTAAAATTTGGTACAGATTATACATTCCACGAATTTACCCCGAGTACAGCTACTGCACAATTTGATTCTACTGTTATTGAACCCGGAACTCGTCAAAAAATCTTAGCTCATGATTTTGCCTTATATGTATTGGATGAATGGGATATAACACCTTGGCTAAAAGTAAATGCAGGATTACGTTTTAATTATTTTCAACATACCGGTCCGTTTAAACGCTTTGTAAAAGATCAAGACGGGTTTAACACAGACACCATTGAATATGGTACACTGGCAAACATTGCCGATTATGCCCGTTTAGAACCCAGACTATCCATGCGTTTCCGAATTAACGAAAATATTTCCATTAAGGCAGCTTTTACACAAAATTATCAAAACCTTCACTTGGCTAATTTGGCAACGGTTTCACTGCCCACAGATATATGGTTACCCAGCACGTCTATTATACGGCCTCAATTGGCTCGGCAATACAGCTTAGGATATTTTCATAATTTCCTGAACAATATGCTGGAAACATCGGTAGAAATTTATTACAAAGAAATGTATGGTTTGGTTGAATACAAAGACAATAGCTCGTTCGCTCAAATTGTAGCAGATAATCCGGATAATATTTTGGCCTTTGGAAACGGACGTTCCTGGGGTGCCGAATTCTTTTTCAAAAAACGACTGGGAAAAATTACCGGCTGGGTGGGGTACACCTTGTCATGGACACAGCGATATGGGTTTAACAAAGAAGAAATTAATTATGACGGTGATTTTTTCTATCCGCGCTACGACCGTAGGCATGATTTATCTCTAACGGTATCATGGGATATAGACAAAAAGAAAAAATGGAATGTAGCTGCTGTTTTTGTTTTTTCTTCGGGTAACGTAATTGCAGTGCCTACAAGGTTTTATTTTGTAGGAAATAGCATTGTTCCTCAATTTGACGATCGGGATAATTTCCGAATGCAACCATATCACCGAATGGATCTATCGGTAACATATCAACTTCATAAAAACGATAAATGGTCTTCTAATTTAAATCTTTCAATATACAATGTATATAGTAGGTTAAATCCGTTTTTTGTTTATTTTAATATTGAAACGGATCAAAATAATAATACTATATATTTTCAGGGTAAACAGGTATCTTTATTCCCTATAATACCCGCACTAACATGGAACTTTAGTTTTTAATTTATGATAAAATTTATCAAAAAATATGGATTGAAATGGTTTGCGGTTAGCCTTAGCTGCGTTTTTTTAATATCATGTGAAAGAAATATTGAAATCAACATACCACCTCCCGATCCAATGCTTGTAGTGGATGGCTACATCGAACATGGTGATTATGCCCGAATTACAATTAGCCGTTCTTTTCCCTATTTTGAACAAATAAACCTTTCTGATATTTCTTCACTTCAACAAATATTTGTGGCAAATGCCTCAGTGTTTCTTACTGATGGAATAATTACTGATTCTCTGGTTTTCACAATAGATCCTACCAGTTTTCCACCGGTATATTACAAGGGTACAAATCCTGTACTCATAGGGCAAGCAGGAAAAACATATTATCTTACAATTTATGCCGAAGGAGATACCATTACATCTTACACCACCATTCCGCCCTTAGTTTATTTAGATAGTATTTATTGGAAACCAGATCCACCTAATACCAATAAAGGATTTGGATGGGGACACCTGACCGATCCGGATACCATGGGAAACATTTATCGTATGTTTGCTAAAAAACAAGGATATCCTTACTACGTGCCTGTTGGTTCGTTGAGTGATAAAAACTTTAATGGCACCAGCACCTCTTTTAGCTTTGCAAAACCTGACCCGCTGCCATTTTATTTATCTCAAAATCTTCCGGAAGACACAGCTCGTTTTTATTTTGTATCTGGAGATACAATTTTTGTCAAGTTCTGTACCATTGACTATCGTTCTTACGAATTTATTCGTACATATACTTCAGCAGCCAGCTCATTTGGAAATCCTTTTGCTGCACCCACATTTATCAAATCGAATGTAAACGGTGCTTTTGGTGGATTTGTGGGATATGGAGCCACCTTCTATCAATACGTGGTACCACAATAAAAAAATCATTTATTGATTACTAATTACCTAAATAATTCCAACTCTTCGGTTACAAAAAGTTGGTTACTTTTGTCACGAACTGATTCTATTCGTTAATTCAAATTTGCAGCCACAAAAAATAAGCGTATGAACGAACAACAAACCATACCATGCCTCATTCTCGGTTCAGGACCTGCAGGCTACACGGCGGCCATTTATGCAGCCCGTGCGGAATTAAAACCGGTATTATACACCGGCGCACAACCCGGAGGACAACTTACCATCACAACCGAAGTTGAAAACTTTCCGGGATACCCCAACGGCGTCCAAGGCCCGGAAATGATGGAAGATTTAAAAAAACAAGCCGAACGATTTAATACCGATATCCGCTATGGATTAGCCACAAAGGTAGATTTTTCTAAACGGCCTTTTAAAGTTACCATTGATGATACAACAGATGTTTATGCAGAAACAGTTATTATAAGCACCGGCGCTTCTGCTAAATGGCTGGGATTACCCAGCGAGCAACGCCTGAATGGACATGGCGTTTCAGCATGTGCAGTTTGCGACGGTTTCTTTTTCCGCGGCCAGGAAGTTGCTATTGTTGGTGGCGGAGATACAGCCTGCGAAGAAGCCTCCTATCTAGCCAAGCTCTGTAAAAAAGTTTACATGCTGGTACGCCGCGATGAAATGCGAGCCTCTAAAATTATGCAACAGCGAGTATTGAACAACCCCAATATCGAAGTTTTATTTAATCACGAAACATTAGAAATTTTAGGAGATGATCATGTAACCGGTATTCGGGTAAAAGACCATAAAACAGGGGAAGAAAAAACCATTGCTGTTACCGGATTTTTCGTAGCCATTGGCCACAAACCCAATACGGATATTTTCAAAGGCTGGTTGGACATGGATGAGCAAGGGTATATCATCACCAAACCCGGTACCACGCAAACCAATATTCCCGGAGTGTTTGCTGCCGGAGATGCACAAGATAAAGTATATCGCCAAGCGGTAACAGCAGCCGGAACCGGTTGCATGGCAGCACTTGAGGCAGAACGCTTTTTAGCGGCTCAAGAGACAGGTGTGTAAAAAATACACAATGAATGAATAATGAACCTACTATTTTAGAACAAGCATGGGATACCACTCATGCTTGTTTGCTTTCTGATGGATTACATAACCAAATTTGTATTTTACCCAAATATGGAGGGTTGTTACTTTTTTGGAAACACCATGGAATTGATTTAATTGAAACCTTTGATTCAGAAATAGCATTGTTGCAACAACTGGAAGAAACATATCCCAACTGCAAGCTCTCACCGTTTGCGTGTAGAATCAATAAAGGGGAATACTCATGGAATAATAAATCATATAACATCAAACCGGTAAAAGCAGACGGACATGCGCTGCATGGATGGATGTATAAAACAAACTTTACAATCAAAGAGAAGTTGCAAACATTCGAAGCGGTCTCGTTGAAATTGCAAGCTTCGTATCACCAAGAATATGCATTCTACCCTTTTTCATTCAACATCACCATCATATACACCTTAGATCGAACCGGTAAAATAGTAATTACCACACATTACGAAAATACAGGAAATATACCACTACCTTTGGTGGATGGATGGCATCCTTATTTTATTACACCTGATGGGACAAATAAAAGTTATTTACAGGCAGATATTACAGCATATTTAGAATCTATAAACCTTATACCAACGGGTAATAAAATTGAATACCAAAATTTTCTTCATGAAGAAATGATAGGAAATACGCATTGGGACACATGCTTCCTATGGAAAAAAGAAGGGCAAGCAAAACTTAAAACCTCTATCGGACAAATCATCATGGAAAATATTCATGGATACGATTATTTACAAATTTATACTCCTCCACATCGTAAAAGCATAGCATTAGAACCACTGACAGGTGCTCCGAATGCGTTCAATAATCAGATTGGATTAAACATTTTAATGCCTAAAGAAAAAATTATGTTTACTATTCAATTACATTTTGTGGAATACAACTAATAATCACTCTATTTTGCTAACCAAGATACTTATAGTATTTCCTCCAAATCCCATGGTATTTATCAATACACTACGAATATGTGAAGGCTTTTGCTGCGCTATGGAATTGTAAGGCATGATGGGTATTTGCTGCGTTTTAAACATCCACCGAGCTAATTGTATTCCAAGTAAACCAGATGCACCCAACGTATGGCCAATCTTCCATTTTTGTGAGGTTAAATAGGGAAAGTTTGAACCAAATATTTTTTTTACAGCTTCATATTCTGCTGCATCGCCGAGTACCGTACCCGGCGCATGCATGATAATCACGTCCGGCAACACCCCTGCCCGTTGAATGGCTTGCTGCATACTTTCCTGAAACCCGATTCCCTCCGATGAGATTCCGGTGAGCGAATTTCCCGTCTCTTTAAAAATTCCCCAACCGGAAATAATCATATCCCCAGTTTTTAATTCTTCTTTCCTTATCCATTCTAAGGCGATGGCAGCAGCCCCTTCGCCCAAAACCATGGAGTTTTTTTTATCCTTGGCAAAATACAACGGTTTGCAGGGATAGGATTCGGATAAGTCTGAATAAATGCCCAATGATTGCATTTGTGCTACCGTAAAAGGAGTTAATGGAGCTTCTGCAGCTCCCACCAATACATGAGTAGACATACCCGATTGCAACCAGGCAATACCATTTAATAAAGCCATCAGACCGGTACTGCAGGTTACAGAATGCTCTATCATAATTCCGCAACTGCCAATCAATTCAGCTACCTGACTGGATATATTTCCCAACGTAGTGAGTGGCGAAGTTTTGAGCTTTGCTTTTTTATTCAATATAAAATAATCATAGTATACTTCCCACACATTCGTTGCGCCACGAGATGATCCAAAATTTACCGCTATATGTTGCCTATCATTCCATCCGGCTTGTTGTATAGCTTGCATTGCTGCCATCTGGGCCAGATAAACCATTCTATCTTGGTCTTTGGAGATATGATGCTCATAAATGAATTTTTTTAAAGTTTCTTCAGAAGATACAGCTAACGGTGCCCCCCAAAATGAAAAGTCATCTTTGTGTATTTTTTGAATACAGGTTTGCTCATTAAAAGCCAAGCCCAATGCTGTTTCATCATCAAAACCTAAGGATGAAACAGCCCCTATCCCTCGTATTACAAAATGCTTAGCCATGCTTCAATTCATTCAATTGCTCAAAAACTTCATGCATAATGTCATATACGCCCTTCAATTGTTGTTCGGTAATGCATGCAGGGGGTAATACATACACCACATTTCCCAAGGGACGTAAAAGAACTCCACGTTTTAAAAACTCCCGATATAACACTTCTCGAATGGGATTGTTGTAAAAATAATCCTGATACGATGTTTGAACATCCATGGCTAATATTAACCCCATCGAACGAACTTCCTGTAACATCGGATAGGCTTTAAATTCTTCCATGGCCCGCTGATGCCATGCGGAAATTTGAAGCGTCTTTGCATAGGTTTTTTCTCGTTCTATCAATTCCAAACTGGCTAACGCAGCCGTGCATGCCAACGGATTAGCTGTAAATGAATGCCCATGATAAAATGTATGGTGAACATCCTCTGAATGAAACGAACGGGCAATAGCATCAGTAAATGCTGTAACTCCCAACGGTAAATACCCTCCGGTAAGTGCTTTTGATAAACAAACAAAATCCGGTTTTATCTTTAACTGGTCTGTGGCAAAACAAGTTCCTGTTTTAAAAAAACCCGTCATTACCTCATCGGCAATAGTTAATACCTGGTATTTACGGCAAATCAACATCAATTCATCCAACCATGCCGCCTTTGTCATGCGCATACCACCAGCCCCTTGAATTAAAGGTTCAAAAATAAATGCGGCTATATTCCCCCTTGAAACCAGATCTTCCAGCCTGTATTTTACATCTTCCAGGTTTTCAGACGTTGGATACGGAATAAAATCCACTTCAAATAAATGCTGATGAAATGCCTCCGTAAACACATCACGTTCGCTCACTGCCATGGCTCCAAATGTATCCCCGTGATAACTATTATTAAAAGCAATTAGCTTGTACCGGTCTTCTCCACAATTTTTCCAGTACTGAATACTCATCTTAATGGCCACTTCCACGGCGGTGCTTCCATTATCAGAATAAAACAACTGTTCATACGGCAATCCCAACATCCGTAATAATTGTTCTGCTAATGCAATTGCAGGCGGATGGGTAAATCCCGAAAAAATTACGTGTTCCAACACATCCAATTGCTCCTTAATACGAGCACCCATATACGGATGAGCATGCCCATGAAGATTAACCCACCACGACGCAATGGCATCCACATAGGTAGTACCATCATCAGCATACAGTAAAGCACCTTCACCACGAACTATCGGAATATTGAACAGTTCGCGCCGATAACGGGTAAACGGATGCAGGATGAGTTGATGGTCCCGTAATGCCCAATGATTCATGGCTCAAAGGTCGGAGATTTTTTTAAAGCAGGCGGCTACTTCTGAAATTCGTTGTGGTGTAATTTCAGGTAAATGCGGAATATGTCCAATTACCGGCAATTGACTTCTCCGGCAAATGTATTCCATACTATCCCATGCATCGGTATCTGTAAATACCAAACCTAATACCGATATTTGATGTTGTCTTAACACTTCGAGGGTCAGTAAGGTATGATTTACAGAACCCAAATAATTTCGGCTTACCACCACCACCGGCAGCTTCCAGAATTTAATTAAATCCAATATCAAAAAATCTTGTTGCAAAGGAACCATCAATCCTCCAGCTCCTTCTATGAGTAATAAATTAGTGGTGAATGGAATCGTTAACTTTTCAGGTTGAATAGTAATATGATCCAACCGAGCAGCATAATGTGGCGAACAGGGTGTTTTTAATAAAATCTGCGTAGGATGTATGACTGTTTTGGAATTCGTAACCAACGATTGTACATAATCAATTTCTAATTGTTCTAAATTACCGGCTTGGATGGGTTTCCAGTAATCTGCCTGCCATGCTTCAGCCAAAACAGCTGATGCCAGAGTCTTTCCCACACCAGTGCCTATGCCGGTTATGAATATTTTTCTTTCCATTGACGAATACTTTCTATCAATCTTGTAATTTCTTGTTCAGTATGATAAGCGTGCAAACATATGCGAATACGTTCTGTTCCTTGTGGCACAGTAGGTGAAAGAATGGGTTTTACAAAATATCCCTGTTGAAAAAGGAATGACGCCAGGGTACGAACGACTGAATTTCCCGGCTGAATAATCCGTTGAATGGGGGTAGAATTGGTTTCAAAAGCAGCCGCTGCATGCTGATAAAAGCTAATTTTCTGCGCTAACAACGCTTGCAGCTCTGTATGGGTTTGAAGATAGCGATAGGCAGCCTGAATGTAAGCCAAAGCAGCTGGTGGCAAACCGGTGGTGTATATAAATGGTCTTGAAAAATTAATCAAATAATCAATCAACTCCCTGTTTCCCAAAACGGCTGCGCCGTGCGCCCCCATGGCTTTTCCAAAGGTTACAATCCGGGCAAACACCCGATGGTGCAAATTCATTTGCTGCACTTTTCCCCAGCCCTGCACACCCAGCGAATGTGCTTCATCTACGATGAGATATGCCTTATACGTTTCGCATAGATTTACCAATGCTTCTATATCTACTTCATCCCCATCCATCGAAAAAACAGATTCAGTAACCACATATACCTGACCTCGACTGCGTTTAATTTTTTCTTCTAAATCTTGCAGGTTATTATGTTCAAAGGCATGGGCATACGCCAAAGAAAGGCGGATACCATCGCGAATGGAAGCATGGCTAAGAGCATCATACAAAATGGTATCGCCACGTTGCGGAACCGCCGATAACAATCCGAGATTAGCCATGTATCCCGAAGAAAATATTAAACAACCATCTACCTGATGAAGGGTCGCTAAGAATGATTCTGTTTGCTCATACAATACATGATTCCCGCTGATTAAACGCGAACCGGTAGCTCCGTGCATTTTGATACCTGCATCAATCAGTATCTTTTGAGCCCACTGGCTAACCACTTCGTTATGGGCTATTCCTAAGTAATCATTTGAAGAAAAATCAACCATGCCCGTAGGCATGGCACTCAGCGTTCTAAAACTATCCTGAAACTTTCGCTCTTCCAGCCGAAGACGCATATGGGGAGGCAGGCGCATAGGCCAATTGACTCAAACGGTTTTAGTAACTTCCAAACCAGCTTTGGGTGCGGCACTATCCTTAAACGCCGGCTTATGTTTTAATCCCAGCAAATCAAACATCATTTTGTCCTGGTCAAATTCCGGATTAGGGGTAGTTAGCAACTTATCGCCGGCAAAAATGGAATTAGCTCCCGCCAAAAAACACAAAGCTTGTTCAGCTATACTCATCTCTGTTCTTCCGGCCGAAAGCCGTACCATGCTCTTGGGCATGATAATGCGTGCCGTAGCAATGGTACGTAATATTTCCCAAAAAGGAATTTTTTCCTGGTTTTCTAAGGGAGTACCTTCTACAGCTACCAGTGCATTGATGGGCACCGATTCCGGATGTTGCGACATGTTAGCCAAGGTTTGAAGCAATCCGATGCGGTCACTTTTCTCTTCCCCCATACCCACAATGCCGCCGCAACAAACGCTGATTCCGGCTTTACGTACATTTTCCAAAGTATTCAAACGGTCTTCATAAGTGCGGGTAGTTATTATCTTTTCGTAGTATTCCGGCGAAGTATCCAAATTATGATTGTATGCATATAAACCGGCTTCTTTCAACCGTTTTGCCTGATGTTCATTCAACATGCCCAAAGTACAACATACTTCCATCCCCATATCCGTAACTTTCTTCACCACTTCCACTACCCGATCGAAGTGCACATTGTCTTTCACTTCACGCCAGGCAGCTCCCATGCAAAACCGTGATGACCCATTCGCTTTAGCGGCCAAAGCCGACTGTATTATCTCTTCTTCATTAAGCAACGGGGTACCTTTTACCTCCGTATTGTAACGGGCTGCCTGCGGACAGTAAGCACAATCCTCGGGGCATCCACCGGTTTTTATAGAAAGCAGGGTACTCATCTGCACTTCCGTAGGGTCAAAATGCTTACGATGAACGGTAGCCGCCTCAAAAATCAGTTCCATCAACGGCTTGTTGTATATTTCGGCAATTTCTTCGCGTGTCCAGTTATTACGTACCATATTTCTTATTTATTGAGAACAAACTTAGGAAAAAATGGATAGTTTGCTAAGGCATAAAACAATAATGTTTATCCCAAATTATGCAATAGAAAACCGGATATAATGCAAAGTCATTTTAATTTATGTACTAAAGCCGATTATATGAAGCAACCACCTGAGTTCAACCAATTATTTTGTTTCAATTGCATCAAACGACATTGAAGATGTTTTTAATTGGTTTATTAATCTGTGTTCTCTGAGGTGAAAAATTTAACCACAATGCACACAAATAAAAAGTTATGACAGAAATGACCGCTCTTTGTACCCTTTGTGTAAAACTTTGTGTTCTTTGTGGTAAAAGCATTACGCCTGAATAGTAAACAAATTTTTTAACCACAAAGAACACAGAGATACACGGAGAACACAAAGAAAATGAGAGTAAAACACCCTGTATTCCTCTGTTTTCTCTGTGGTTATTATGTAACAGTGGCTACAGACGTTTTTTGTCTTTCTGGATTCTTATGAAAAATTTCTAATTTATAATTTGGGTTAAAAAAATTATATGAACGTACGACTACATCCGTATGTTCAATAAAATTTTGCGAATAAAATCACAAAATTTAGAAAAAAAATATTTTTAAATGAGTTCTACTCCCCCCTACTATACCTATCCAACAATTCCCGTTCCCGGCGGGTGAGACTTTTTAGACCTTTTTCACTGATTTTATCGAGCAGTTCATCTAAAGTAGCTTCC
>CALEWF010000010.1 GCA_937925455.1 uncultured Flavobacteriales bacterium
TCAATTACGAATTATGAATACCATGCAATTAATACATCTTCAAATCAACTCATCTTCAAATCTGCTGCGGATGGCAGTGGAAAGCCCGCAGGGGCGAAGCCCACAGGGCACGGGGTAGCGGGGCTGAGGGCACGAAGACACCGCTACCCCGATGCACTGTGTGGCAGAGCCCCGAGGACTTGCAACGGACAGCCGCTTAAGCAGCCTGATTATTTTAATATGAATGGTATAAAAACAATTTTGGGTTTAAAACGTTACGAATGCTGATAATTCATTACCATCACGAATAAATCGAATTTCTACTGTTTGTCCTTTGGTAAATTTTCCTAAAGCTGTCATGTAAGCATAAATATCCTTAATCTTTGCGTCGCCAATTTGAATAATTACATCACCGGCTTTTAATCCGGCTTTTTGAGCCGGTTTACCTTCACTTACTCCATCAATACGCATGCCTTGGCCTTCATAAGCATAATCGGGGACAACGCCCAGCGACACTTTAAATGAACTAACTTTTCCTGTTTCAGGCTCTTTGGTTTTGGTAAATTCAAGCTTCTCATTTTTCTCACTGGCTTCTATCAATGCAAGCATATAATTTGCTATATCCACCATGCCTTGTAGGTTTAGCTTTTCCCAGTCGTCGCTTGGTTTATGATAATCCTTGTGTGTGCCGGTAAAAAAATGAAGTACCGGAATATCTTTCAAATAAAATGATGTATGGTCAGAGGGTCCAATTCCACTTTCGGTGGTTTTTATTTTTAGATTACCCGCCTGTATGGTAGAAAGTGTGGAAGCCCAAAACGGGGAAGTACCAGCTCCGTTAATAATAATCGTTCGGTCGGCAGAATCAAGGCGGCCCACCATGTCCATGTTCAACATGTAATTTACCTGATACTTAGCCAATAAATTACTTTTGGTAAAATAGCCGGAACCAAGTAAACCAAGCTCTTCGCCTGAAAAACCGATAAAGAGATAATTAAACTTTTTAAGCTTTGATTTTTTTAAATATTTGGATAGTTCGATCATCACTGCAGTTCCACTGGCATTATCATCTGCTCCGTTATGAATAGCTCGTTCTCCTTTATGCAGTGAATTTTCTTCACCATAGCCCAAATGATCGTAATGTGCACCAATAACTACTGTATAAGGTGCCTTATTATTGATAAAACCCAACACATTGTAGCCGGTACGCATTTCCCGAATTAACGATAATTTCAGTGTAACATTAAAACCATCGATTTTAAATAACGAAGCATCCTTTACAAAAACCACCGGAATATCATGTGCAGAAATTTTAGTTGATATTGTTTCAGAGGGCTCATCACCTTTACCAGATGGATTAATAAAAATTACGGCAACAGCTCCCATTTCTTTGGCTTTGGTTATACGTTGCTGAATATCAAATTCAGAAAATTTGGAATGTGCACTTCCTCCATCCGGATTGCTTACATCAATAACAAAAATTTTTCCTTCTATCTCAGCATGACCTGCATAATCATTATGATTTAAGGCTGGTGCATAAATTCCAAAGCCTACTTTAACACACTCTGCCGATACATTCCCATTTGCACTACCAGATACTGGATAAAAATCATTCAACCCTAATAGCTTAGTTCCAGCTTCAGAAGAATTTTCCAAAATTAACTGGCAGTTATCAGAAGGTACAACCCGATAAGTAAATTCAAAAGGTTGCAGATATCCGATACTACCAGCCGGCGAAATACCAGCTTTTTTCCATTGCGAAATAATGTATTGATGCGCTTTTCGTTCACCTTCCGTCCCGGTTAACCTGCCTTCCAATTCATCAGAGGAAAGATACTTTACATGAGCCTGAAGGCTTTTATATACCTGCTTGCCCAAATATTGAGCCCAACTGAAGCTAAATGAAATAAAAAATAAAATAACAAATATCCAACGGAATACCATATCTAAATTTTTTATAAAGGTAACACTTTTCATCACGGCAAATAGGATAAAAATCAGATGTTTTAATCCACAGAAAAACATATCTTTGTTATCCTTAATTTTATTAAATTTCAAGGAAATGATTTTACATTCAGACGAAAATGAAAACTCACATCATCCTGTGAATTCTATCGATCACAGCGCTAAAAATTCTATGGAAGAACATGAATTGCATGATGATGCACCCATTGATGAAATTAAAGCTGAAGATGCTACTGAAAAAGAAGCCTTGGCGGAGCTTGAAGAAGAGCTCGAATCGTATGACAGCCATGATGCATCTTCTCTGGCAAAAATTTTACACGAAGTGCTTCAATCCGACCGGATTCGTGAATTTAGAAAGCAATTTAATATACTGAAAAAAAGATTTCGGGATTTGCTGGAAGAAGAAAAAAACAAGCTATATAATGCTTTTTTGGAAGAAGGCGGAAAACCGGAAGATTTCTTTTACACCCCATCTGAAGCACTAAATAAATTGAAAGATGGAATAAAAAAGTACAGCGACCGGCTGAATGAAATCAGAAAAAAGGAAGAACAACAACTGCAAGCTAATTTTTTAGCCAAGCAAGATGTAGTTCATGAATTAAAGCAACTAATCACCGAAGAGTCCGACATAAAAAAAGCTTTTGAGAAATTTCATGCACTGCGCGAAAAGTGGGCTTCCATAGGCCCTGTTCCTGCCAATTTATCGGAAGAACTTTGGAAAAATTATAAGTTTTACTCCGATAAATTCTATGAATTTGTTCAAATAAACAAAGAACTCTATGAGCTTGAGCTGAAGAAAAACTTAGAAATCAAGCAGCAGTTGATTCGGCGTGCTGAAGGATTGATGAAAATGCCTTCCATTCAAAAAAGTGTTGAACTGTTACATACCATTCAAAAAGAATGGCGGGAAACCGGCCCGGTACCCAAAGAACATGCAAAAAACTTGTTTGAAAAATTTAAAGAAACCGTTCAGAAAGTTTATGAACGTCGTGATGATTTCTTAAGAGCAAGAGAAGCAGAAAGACAAAAGAATCTTGAGATTAAAACTGCACTTTGTGAAAAAATGGAAGCTATTGCTGCTGAAAATTACCAATCTCTTCAGGACTGGAAAAAAAATGAAACCAAAGTGCAAAATTTGGATGAAACTTGGAAAAAGACAGGACGAGTACCAGAACAATTTAATGAAAAAATTTGGGAACGTTTTAAACTGGCCCGCCGTGAGTTTTATAAGAAAAAACATGCATTACTAAAACAAATACAAGAAGAGCTTAAAAAGAATTATGAAAAGAAAGTAAATCTCTGCGAACAAGCCGAAGCACTTCAGCATAGCACAGACTGGAAAAAAACCACTCAGCAATTACTTAACCTTCAAAACGAGTGGAAAAAAATCGGGCCGGTAGAACGAAAAAAATCTGATGAGATCTGGGCAAGATTCCGGGCAGCATGCGATACATTTTTCCATGCTAAAGAACAATACATTGCAGGACAAAGCGAACGTGAGGCTGCTAATTTAGAAGCCAAAAAAGCACTGATTGAAAAAATTAACAACATCACACCGGCAGAATCCATTGAAGAGAATTTGCAACTGATAAAATCTCTGCAGCAGGAATGGAATGAAATTGGTTACGTGCCTGCCAAAGAAAAAAATGCCATTGAAAAATCATTCCAGGAAGCCTTGAATGGATTGATGGCAAAAGTGAATATTGATCAAGATAAGCGGTTCCGCATGGAATACAAGCTCAAAATCGAACAAATGATGCAGGCCCCCAATGCAGAAGCACTGCTAAAAGAAGAACGAACTTACGTGGGTAATCGCATCCGTAAGCTTCAGGAAGAAATTGCTCAAATTGAAAACAATCTTGGATTCTTTAAACATGCCAAGGATGCTGATCATATTCGCAAACAATACGAAGCAAAAATCGAATCCCTGAAAAATCAAGTTTCAAACCTAGAAGAAAAAAGACAACTCATTAAAAATGCCTTTCAAAAAATGGGGAAATAATTAAAGTTTCCAAATAATTCCCAAATTGTCATTAGTGTATTGATAACAGGCTGCTTAAAGCGGCTGTCCGTTACAAGTCCTCGGGGCTCAGCCACACAGGGCATCGGGGTAGCGGTGTCTTCGTGCCCTCAGCCCCGCTCCCCCGTGCCCTGTGGGCTTCGCCCCTGCGGGCTTTCCACTTCCATCCG
>CALEWF010000011.1 GCA_937925455.1 uncultured Flavobacteriales bacterium
TGATAAACCAGAAATATCGTCAATCAATGCATATGGCGCATCTTCTAAGCCCAATTCACCGCATTATACCGATCAAATGGAAATGTTTCAACGGGAAGAATTTAAGCCTATGACGTTTGATAAGCATGAAGTTTTGAAGAAGGCAGAGAAAATTTATGTTCCTGGTAAAATTGAATAGTAATCCGTAGCCTATAACTTATACATATGTACACGTCTATTGAGTGTATTTATCTTACATAACATAGAAATCATTATTTTTGTGATAATAAAATCATGATATGAGCAACGAAAACCAGCAAAACCAGATAAATATTGAATTAAATGAAGAAGTGGCGGAAGGTATTTACTCCAA
Source organism: uncultured Flavobacteriales bacterium (assembly GCA_937925455.1). Taxonomy (GTDB): domain Bacteria; phylum Bacteroidota; class Bacteroidia; order CAIKAF01; family CAIKAF01; genus BA4. Next base: position 353 of record CALEWF010000011.1, read on the forward strand.
TTTGGCAATAATTACCCATTCTCACAGTGAGTTTGTTATTGACTTTATCAACATTATGCCGGGCGTACCCAAAGCCCGAGTGAAGTCAAGAATTATACTCACTCCGGAACACGCCAAACGCCTTAGTGCAGCTTTACGTGACAACATTGCCAAGTTTGAAGCTCAACATGGCGAAATAAAACATACCGACGTTCCGCAAGGTCCTGTATTTCCCATGGGATTTGGAGGACCACAAGGCTTAGCCTAACGTTCTTTTGCCTCTTTAGCTCAGGTGGTCAGAGCGGTGGTTTCGTAAACCACAGGTCGGGGGTTCAAATCCCCCAGGAGGCTCTACTGATGCGGCAATAGCTCAATTGGTAGAGCTTTAGCTTCCCAAGCTAAAGGTTGCGGGTTCGAGTCCCGTTTGCCGCTCTAATTTAAACTCAAATGCTATTTTTTTGATATTGTTTTTATCTTTAAAATTCAAGTAACTACTCTATTCTTATTTTCTCTTACAAGTATTTCATCATAATCAGATTTATTGTTTAATAATCAGGCTGCTTCAAGCGGCTGTTCGTTACAAGTCCTCGGGGCTCATGCACGCATCGCATGGTCGCAGCGGTGTCTTCGTGCCCTCAGCCCCGCTGCTCCCTGCGTTGCGGCATTCGCCCCTGCGGGCTTTTCACTTCCATCCGCAGCAGTCCGCCCCGCAGGGGCGGATGAGTTGAAGATGAATCAATTTGGAAATGAATTGATTTGAAGATGAGATGATTAGAAAATGAGTTGATTGGAGGAGGTATTAATTGCATTGTATCCACAATTCGTAATTGATAATTCATAATTGATAATTGATAATTTGTGTAGAGGGTGTGTAGGTTACAAACCGCATTGTCAATGCGTTTTTGTAGTTGGTTGTGGGCGGAGGATGCATTGCAGCTTACAGATTGCCTCTCCGCCAAAGGCGGCTCGCAATGAAACTATCAAGCATACAGATTGCTTCGGGCTGTCGCCCACGCAATGACGCTAAGATTATCGGGGCAGCGGGTGAATCCGCTCCTACGTGGCGGAAGAACACTTGACAGACCCCCATGTAAAGATTAAAAAATAGAGAAATAGAAATGCAACATTTGGAACGAAGTGAAAATTTTGATTTTAAAGTTTTAATCCTTTTTTATTTCCTAATATAAAAACCTCTAAGGCGTTTCTGAAAAATCCCCATCCATAACCGATGAGTTGGGTAAAGGCAGCTCGAACACTTAATGCACCCACCCAGGCATCTTTGTTTTTTATGCTTGAATCTATGAAAATTAGCAGAGAATAAATAAATAAGCTAACAAACCAAAAAATAAAAATCAACGGTTGGATAAACAAAGTAAAACCTCCTAATAAAACATAAAGCATAAAAACCAATGGAAACAGATGAGTGATTTTTAATTCGCTTTTATGGCGTACAAACAAGTTAATACGGGCTGCTCCAAACCGAAATACTTGCTTAAAGAATTTATGAAAATCGGTCCGACGTTTATGATATACCCGTGCATCAGGAATTAATGCACTTTTAAAGCCTGCCTGTATAATACGAATGCTTAAATCAATGTCTTCACCGCACCGAAAATTTGTGTCATAGCCTTGTACCTGTTCAAAAGCTTTGCGTGAAATACCCATGTTAAATCCACGAGGATGAAATACTCCTACGTGTTTTTTGTTTCCCCGTATTCCACCGGTAGTAAAAAGTGAAGTCATGGAATAACTAATGGCTTTTTGAACCGGCGTAAAGCTTTCATGTGCATCATCGGGCCCGCCAAATAAATCTACCGGATGTTTTTTTAAAAAGGCATCTACTTTTTCTAAATAATCAGGTGGAATAATACAATCAGAATCCAGAAAAATAAAATAATTGCCTTTGGCCTCAGAGGCTCCGCGGTTACGAGCATCGCTTACGGGTAAAAATTCTTCGTAAATAAATGTAATAGGAATAAGTTGATAGAAAGGTTGGGCAATTTCTTCCAAACTTTTGTAGGGTGTGCCATCGGCAATGATTACTTCAAAATCTTTGAAAGTACTATGCGTTAAGCTTTCTAAAAATTCATATACTTCGTCCGGACGTCCAAAAGTTGGAACGATAAGCGAATATGTAGGTGAAATTTCAGTCACTGAAAAATTAAAATTTTCCAATTTTTTGTTTGATGCGATACAGATTTCTTTCGGGTGAATTGCGAGCTATCATTTCAGCCAAAAAACCTGCTAAAAACAATTGAGTACCCAAAATAACCATTACCAATGCAATGTAAAATAAAGGGTTGTCGGTAATTAATCGTAAACGGATGCCATTGGCTTGAGCCCATAATTTATGAATGCCCATCCACAGTGTGAATAAGAATCCAATAAAAAACATTATACTTCCCAGCAAGCCAAACAAATGCATGGGCTTTTTGCCAAAGCGTGATACAAACGTTATGGAAAGAAGGTCTAAGAATCCGTTGATGAAGCGTTCAAGTCCGAATTTGGTGGTACCATACTTTCGTGCTCTGTGTTGAACAACTTTTTCCCCAATCTTTTTAAATCCTGCCCACTTGGCAATTACCGGAATGTACCGATGCATTTCGCCATATACTTCAATGTTTTTAACTACTTCATGCCGATAGGCTTTTAAACCGCAGTTAAAATCATGCAATTGGATGCCACTAAGTTTTCGGGTAGCCCAATTAAAGAGCTTGGTAGGAATGGTTTTGCTCAGTGGGTCATATCGTTTTTTCTTCCACCCTGAAATTAAATCATATCGCTCTTCTGTTATTAAACGATAGAGTTCGGGTATTTCATCGGGGCTGTCCTGCAAATCAGCATCCATGGTAATTATTACATTGCCCGAGGCATGTTCAAATCCTACATTCAATGCGGCCGATTTGCCATAATTTCTTCTGAACGAAATGCCTTTAATAAACGGGTTGTTTTTTGAAAGTTCTTGTATTACTTCCCAAGAATGGTCATTACTGCCGTCATCTACAAAGATAATTTCGTAAGTATATCCATTGGCATCCATTACTTTTTTTATCCACGAAGTAAGCTCAGGCAATGATTCTTCTTCATTGTAAAGAGGTACTACAACAGATATTTGTATGTTTTGTAGTTGAGTAGTATTTATGCCCATAGCTTATCCCGATAAATAAATAAAAGATATAAGATGCATATAAGTGGTAAAATTACAAAGTAAAGTATGAATCCTAAAATAAGATTCTTGGCGATTGTTTTTTTCCACGACTCCTGATACACGTTTTTTTGTGCTGGGATAGAATAGGCCCAACTGCTAATTAAAACAAGAATAACCAACCACTGGGTGATTGCTTCGGATGAAAGATGAAAAAGATTAAGTGTAATTTGAATTAATAGTGCAAGGGTGGAAATGAAAAAAACAAAGCTGTAAAAATGCAGCGAGAATATCCAGTGATCCCACAGAAAATATTTCTTTTTCTTGTAAATGATTTTGAGTGTTAACGCAAAAAGTGGTAATGAAAACCAAAATATATAACTAATGTTTGACTTGAAACGATAGATAAAATCAGAAAAGATATTTTTAGATAGTACTACATCGCTTGTATTGGATTTTAGATGGATAATTTCATTATTTTGAATGGTGTATCCATTTAAAGTGTCGGTGTACCAAGGCATTTGCAATATAACCGTGCTATCATTCAAGGCATAGAAATTAAGTTGCTGGGTATTTTTTTCAAGGTTGGATAATT
>CALEWF010000012.1 GCA_937925455.1 uncultured Flavobacteriales bacterium
GCCAAAAATAATCATGATTCAATCCATGCCGGGTGAGAGTTTTAAAACTATGTACTTTTACACCGGCAGGATTCAAACCACTCATTACATGTTTTACAGCTCCATCTTTACCGGCTGCATCCATGGCTTGAAATATGATTAAAACCCTATATCGGTTGTGAGCATATAAAATATCCTGAGAACGGCTGAGTTGTTTTATGCCCTCTTCAAGTAAATCTTCTCCTTTTTCTTTGTTGATGTAAGTAAAATTTACTTCCGTAGGATACTGATGCAGATAAATGGGCTTACATTCAGCTATCTTGATTTTGCTAATAAACTCACTGAGTTCTTTATGCCGATACATACATTTTTTTGATGTAATGTAAAAAAAAGCGAAGTGGAGAACTTCGCTTTTCTAAATTAAGTAGGGTTTACTAGGGTAGTTTTACCAATGATGAATTGGGCTTTTGGGTATTTACACTGGTAATTTGTTGAGAGTATAACAACTTTCCTTTCGTATCAAAAACTTCTAGTTGAAATGGAATACCCTGAATATTATTATCAGCAAGCGCTTTAAATACACCATGTGATAGAAATACCACCGGTGGCTGAGACAATATAAATTCATTATTTACACAACATGTTGCATAGCCATTTGCACCGAAAAGTTTGTATTCTGTGCAGTTGTACCCGGCTATTTTTTTGGTTTGTCCGGTATTTTGAGCACTGAAAAAATGTGTAACGGGTGAAGTGGTATTAAATTGTGATATGGGAATTTCAATTTTATTATTGGCAGATACCAAAATAACATTTGAGGCTTCATGGCTCATATACAACGAATAGGAAGTGCTTCCCTGTTCAGAGGATGATTGAAAATCCATGCGGTGATAACCTTCTGAAGCAATCCATTGAATGGTGGCCGATTCACCAACTTCTAAATTTTGGCAGGCTAATGTAAATGTACCTTCAAATATTTGTTGAGCGAACAAAGCGGATTGAATAAAAAAAATTGAAATAAAAATAAATAATTTGTTTGTTGTCATAGATTTGATTTTTAGGGTCCTACTTGTCCTTTTAAAAATGATGTATTATAAAAATTATCCGGGATATTGGTGTTAAAACCATTACGCTTGATGGCATATCCTCCATTTCCGGGTGAGGGAGGAGGTACTGGTGTGGGCAAAGGCACATTATTCACAACCGGAACAGTAACCGGTCCAATAAAAGGTATATTTATTACTACACTTGCACTCACCGTAAGCGAAAAATATCCTTGCGTTCCCGGATATCCATATCCTCCACCATCACCACCCACAGCATCCGGATTAAGCGTAATACTTACCGGCCCAAGATTTACAGGAATAGGGAAATTCAATACACCACCAGCGCCTCCAACACCAAATTGACCCAATGTACCATCCACTCCCGGTGAATAATAAGATAACCCAATAATTGATGATGGGGCGTTACCACCCAAACCACCACCGGCACCACCACCTCCTCCACTACCTATAAAAATTCCCAATGTAACAAAATTAGCAGGTGCCGGTGGTGTCCAGCTAATTTCAAAAGCCATGGCACTTCCACCACCACCACCACCATAAATATTAAAGTTGTTTTGTATAGTAGCATCAACAGTTAAGTTTATAGCATTTCCACCTATAAAACCAGCCCCAGTAGTTCCTGCTGTTGGGCTGTAAGCAGTACCTCCATTCCCCCCACGGCCTATAATATTTCCATTATTTACAATAGCAACAAGCGAGCCTGCCGGTAGATTACCGGTAGTAAAAGCTGGTTGATTGGTGTTATTACTTGAAATGGTTACACCGCTTTGTACCGTAGCCAAAACGCAAATGGGTTGACTGGTAGGCGCACTGGGATAGGTTGCATATACCGCATTGGCAAGGTTGTAATTCGTTGCAGAGTTATTGATATTTATAATGTAGCACGGCTCTACTGTTACGGTGTAAACAAGGTTTCGTACCGTATTTCCACACAGTGCCTGAATGATAATGGGATATGTTCCGGCAGGAGTGAATGGTGTTACATGCACCGTAAATGTTGTACTACCACTACCATTTAGTGGATTATTCGAAAAGGCATAAGTCATGCCTGATGGCAAGCCGTTAATAACACCAAATGGAATAACTCCGGGACTTCCTGATGTTTGATTGACGCTTATCTGAATAGTTACTGAATCTGCAATGACCCGGTCTATCGTATCCTGCAAACTGTTAGCAGTTAGGGTAAACATACAGTCATTGCAACTTTCTTGATATACTGCCAACCAGCACACGCCATTCCAATACTGAATGGTACTGTCTTGGATATTATAAATCGTTAAGCCAATCGCCGGATTGACAATAGCATCCCGTTGCGACGTATTCATTCTCGGAAGCAACAATCCCATATCCGTCGCTTCGAGATGTAATAAGGCAGAATTATCAGGATTGTTCGTACCAATCCCTACATTTTGAGCCAAAATAACACTGGTTAAAATGAAATTTAATATAAATATGTAAATTCTTTTCATACTTTAAAGTGTATTATTCAAAATTATACAGTTCTCCTAAATTAAACAAGTTTTTTTATTCCAAAATTGTCATTAGGAGAAATTTCTAATGGTAGTTATTAGCAGTTTTTAGTTATAAGTTATCGAAATGTAAGCTTATCTAATATCTAAGTGAAAAAGTATCCTAAAAATCATTTTTTTACAATAAGAAAATCTTATCAATTTATTCACGTTAATTTTACCAACTAAATAAATCATCCCATGATCAGTGATATTGTTGTTAAACCAATATTGTCATTTTTATATTAGGCTGCT
>CALEWF010000013.1 GCA_937925455.1 uncultured Flavobacteriales bacterium
AAAATTATCTACATCATAGTTATAAGGTCCTCTTTCATCCGGGTAATAATGTAGGTCAAGCACCAACTGTTGAGGTTGAATACCTTGTTGCAATGGGGGTTGATAGCCTGGAAACACTTCCGTTACCTGAACTTCTCGCAGATAATTGTTCACCATGATGGTGGGATTGTCTTTTATGGTTTTCGGAGTAAGTGTATTAAAACGGTAGAACAAAGGATCCATGGTAAACCAGGAAAGGCGAGCCCGATTGAAGTTATAACGCAAGTCATTAAAATATTTTGCATTCGGAAAGCGTGGGTTGTCTCCTTCAGGAACAGAGCCCAATTTCCACATAAATGGATTTCGAATATCAATGGGGGTTTCAGCCCCTTCAAAATCGTCAACATACGAAACACCGTTTTCTCCATTTTGGTCAATAATGGGGTTATAGCCGGGAATAATATGAGCAAACTCTCCATTGAGCAACACCTGAGAAGGGGCTTTGGTGTTTATTCCTGGAATTTTATCTACTAATCGGGTAATAAAGTTTGATTGAGTAGAATAATTTACATCAAATCCCCAAATGGTGTTGTTGATGGGCTCATTCCCAACGTCAATTTTTTGTGTTAGCGGTCGTTCTCGCAGGTTCATTAAGGTAGCACCAATCTGGAAATTCTTACTAAACTTATAGTCAATGTGTGTTCCAAACAATCGTTTCTGTTGAATATTAAAGGTTGCATTGTTTTCTAATGAAATATTGATAGGCAATCCGGAATTTAAAATGCTTTCATTGATGATTCGAACTCTTCCGGCTGCATAATCCACGGTATAATCCACATTTTCTGTAAGGGTTTGCCCACCGGCAGTAACGGTTACAGAACCTTGAGGCACGTTGAATGCATTAAGCGATATTTCATTACCAGCGGCCCCTTTGTAACTTCCGGCTATGTAAAAGCGGTTTTTCTCTTGATTAAGTTCAGCCAACTGTTGTTGAACCTTGTATAAGGTATCAAAAGCATACTTTTCCACATATTGATCTACATTCAGGGAAGGATTTGCTTCTAAGAATACTTCACGCAAATATTTTCTACTAAATGGTTCCCTAACCGGAAAGATGATACGCCCATTTTGAGGGCGAATGGTTCTGCCTTCAACAAAATCAAAAAATCCATCTGGGGTCAGGTCGTTTTGCGGATTTAAACGATCTAAATTAAATAGTCGTAACAATGGCAATCCGCTTAACCCTGGAACCGTAGGGAAATAATTTAATTTAACACCGGTTTCGGTATCCTGATATAAAATATTCATCACAAAATCTTCACGACCAATATTATATCCACCAATGGAATAAATATTTTTCATCATCCATGGCCAGTTAGGCTTAGTTACGTCAAAGTTGGAGGCTTTTAATAATTTTACAACCAAAGCATTGGGCGCCTGAATATCCGTTCCAAATTCACCTACCTGATAGGTTTTTCCTCCGGCAGTATATTGATATGCAACGGCTAACACTTCGTCGGCGTTAAGCGCCTGGTTTAGGGATATATAACCCAACATTGGGTCAAAGGTATATTCGTTTGGGCTTAATAAACGGGCATTGGCCAGCTTTTCAATTTCCAAACCATTTTGAAGCTGATTAAAAAGGGTTTGGCTGGTAATATCACGAATAGAAGGAGGGAGATTTTGAGGATTGAAATTATTTGCATTTTCTGGAAAAATATTGGCATTGGGAAGCTGCTCACCCAAAGGCAGTATTGCAACAATATTTCTTACATTTTCCGTAGCATTGATTCGGTTGGTAACCCATACTTCAATACGCGTAATATAAATGGGTGAGGTAACGAAAGGCAATGTACGGTTGGCCTGGTCATACAGATTCATAAAATAATCACCCAAAAAGTAATGACGATTGGCTTCGTAATTCGCACAAGACACCTCGTATTTGGTAATCTGCGCCCCACCTTCAACTGTAATATTTTGCTTTTGCCCTTGCTGCTGGCTGAAAACCGTTGTAATTTCAAGTTTTCCAAATTTCAGTTTATTCTTTATTCCAAAAAGTGATTGACTGCCTTGAATAAGTGTTCCTGTAAGAGGCAGATTTACATTACCAAATTCTAATAATTGTAATATATCGTCTTCTTGCCCTTCATATTTTAAATTCATTTGGTTTTCAAAGTTGAAAAGAGCTTTTGTATTAAAGTTGGTATTCAGCTGTATTTTATCTCCAATTTTACCCAATACATTGAGCTGAATGTTTTGGTCAAAATTGAAGGTAGTAACTGTACGTTGCTGTAACGGAATGTTGGGGTTTTCGGTTTTATTAACTCTTACACCCATTATCAATTCAGCCGAACCCTGAGGTCTGATTTCAATTTTATTACTTCCAAATATTCCTTTGAAGAGCTCATTCTTAACGTTAATTGAAGGAATGAGACTATTTACATCATTGCCAACGGAACGGTTTTTTTCTTTTTCTCTCCAATAGTCCAAAGCACTTTGCTGAAGCATTTTCCGACGATAATCTTCTGCCGAATAATATTCTGTACTAAGCACAATGCTTCCTACCTTTTTTAGAATTACATACTGATTGTTTTCTGCATCATATTGCACTTCTTCTACCACATTTTGTGGATCTTCAATTCCTAAATTTTCAATATTCGTAGTGTCGGAATTCTGAGCAATGATGCTTTGCGATAATAGGCTAAAAACAAAAAACAAAAAACCTGATATGATAATTTTTCGATTCATTTCATGAAACCTTAGCGATAAAAACCTATTGTTTTTCATGTTTTTACAAATACTTTAATGCGGTTTTTATCAATTCTTCAACACTTAAATCACGACCCTGATCAGCCTGCACTTTTTGAAGTGCTTTATCAATTGCCTGCCGATTAAAGCCTAATGCCGTAAGCGCCAGCGTAGCTTCCTGCATACGCCCGGAGTGTCCTCCAACCACAGCAGACCACTCCGTAGGGCTTCCTTTGCCCACTTTGTCGCGAAGATCAACAATAATTCGTTCAGCGGATTTTGCTCCGATCCCTTTAATCTTTTTCAGGGTAAGCAAATCTCCACTTAATATGGCTTTTTCTGTATCATGAGCTGTTAACGAAGATAAAATCATTCTGGCAGTAGCAGCTCCCACACCAGATACACTTATGAGCAAGCGAAATACTTCCCGCTCATGTTCATCAGCAAATCCATACAGCACGTGTGCGTCTTCTCGGATACTTAAATGAGTAAGCAATTTCACCCGAGTCAGGTCTTTAATTCGGGCATAGGTATTGAGTGAAATGTTTGCCAAATAACCTACTCCATTGCAATCAACAACGGCATAGGTAGGTGTTACGCGATCAAGTTTTCCTTCTAAATGGTCTATCATATGCAAATACTTCGAGATAAAGCACGCAACAACTGTCCGTAAAACGGCCAGCAATTATACATGCAAACACCTCTTGATCAGCGTATTAGTGAATCTATAAGCAGAAATTTTGGGTTAAAACAGGCTTCAAATATAGCCCTTTTCAATGTTTTTACAAGAGAGAGGCAATTTTAACATTTTACGTTGCATAGATTGTATAGTTTTTTGTGATGGGCTATCTAACCTAATTTATTACAAATTTCATCAAAAATTTGCAACCTAAAATCCGCAACATTTTTCCCACAAAAACCTTATTACTGTCATAAAACTTATTTAGTAATTTCATTTGCGGATTTTAGGCATCATGAAGAATTGATTGATTTTTGTACGTTTGCCACATGATTCGGCCTGTTTTAATTGATACTCATGCCCATCTTTACGAAGATGTTTATGCAGAAGACCGGGCTGATATGATTTTGCGCATGCAATCGGCTGGGGTGGCAAAAGCCTACCTGCCCAATGTGGACGAAACCACCATTGAGCCGTTGCTGAATCTATGTGAAAATTATCCGGAAATCTTTGTTCCGATGATGGGGCTACATCCCTGTTCAGTAAAAGAAAACTGGAAAGCTTCAATAGCCATGATTGAAAAAGTATTATTCTCTAATCCGAGCCGCTATGCTGCCATTGGAGAAATTGGCTTAGACTATTATTGGGATAAGTCATTTATTCCGATGCAACAAGAAGCTATGATTTTACAGGCACAATGGGCTAATGAATTAAACTTACCGGTAATACTTCACAGCCGAAACAGCATGGATGATATAATACTATTGCTGAAGAAAAAAATAAAAGTAACTCGCACCGGAATTTTTCATTGCTTTACAGGAAGCTTAGAACAAGCACAACGAATTATTGATATGGGTTATTATTTGGGAATAGGCGGAGTGGTTACTTTCAAAAATGCACATTTGCCCGAAGTATTAAAAGCGATTGGGCCTGAGCATTTGGTGCTGGAAACAGACGCTCCTTATCTTTCACCCACTCCCTATCGCGGAAAGCGAAATGAGAGCAGTTACATTACCTACGTTGCCGCTAAACTGGCAGAAATTTTTGAAATCCCATTTTCAAAAATTGCCGAAATCACTACTCAAAATGCGCAGAAGGTATTTAATCAAACTGTTTTAACTACTGAATGAAGCAAAAGTCCAACATTTTATTGATTTATACCGGCGGAACAATCGGTAGTTTTGAAGACCCGGTAACCCAAAGCCTTCGACCGCTTGATTTTGATCAACTGAATGCGTTTATTCCGGAACTAAAAAAAATTGAAGCAACAATTGAAGTCATAGCATTTTCGCAACCAAAAGACTCCTCGGATATACAACCTGAGGACTGGGTAGTGCTAGCAGATATTATAGAAAAAAACAATCACCGATTTGATGGTTTTGTTATATTGCATGGTACCGATACCATGGCCTACACCGCCTCGGCCCTGAGCTTTATGATAGAAAACCTGCAAAAACCGATAATTTTTACTGGATCACAGTTGCCTATAGGAAAAATTAGAACCGATGGAAAAGAAAACCTGATTACTGCCATTGAAATAGCTTCTACTAAAAAACCCGATGGAAGCCCTGTTGTACCAGAAGTGTGTATTTATTTTGAATTTAAATTATATCGTGCAAATCGCACGTTTAAATATAGTACCCACCACTTTAATGCTTACCAAAGTCCGAATTATCCATATTTGGCGGAAGCCGGCGTAAACATCATGTATAATGAAAATGCCATTATGCCAGTGCCTCAAGAAAAGACACGTTTTTATAAGACATTAGATCCAGCATTGGCAATTTTTCCGCTATTTCCTGGTTTTACCCGAAAAGTGGCAGAAAATGTCATTAGCCAAACCGGCATTAAAGCTTTAATATTGCACACCTATGGGTCTGGCAATGGTCCAATAATTCCTTGGTTCTTTGATTTGCTGAAAGAAGCAGAGAAAAAAAACATCGTAATTCTTAATATTACCCAATGCGAACAGGGTGCCGTAGAAATGGGGAGGTATGAAACGAGCCGTATGTTTTTAGATTTGGGTATTTGCAACGGAGCTGATTTAACCATGGAAGCAGCGGTAACGAAATTGATGTATTTGCTTGGCAGATACCCTGATAATCCAACAAAGGTTAAATCAGAAGTTCAGCGTTCGCTTCGGGGTGAAATGAGTAGTTAAACTTTCCTCTCAAAAAATTTGGTGTTTGTTAATTTTTTGTATTTTCGAGGCGTTTTGTATTCGGTTCTTATCAAGTTTGGAGAGGTGCAGGAGTGGTTGAACTGGCTACCCTGGAAAGGTAGTATACCCGCAAGGGTATCGAGGGTTCGAATCCCTCTCTCTCCGCTTCAACGGTAGAACCATAACAAAACATAATTTACTAAATTTGAAACAGAAATTCTAAAATCAGAACCTTCAAAAATCAAAACAATGAAAAAGTTATTTGCACTGATTGCCATCTTCTGTACAGTATCATTTGGCAGCTTATCTCTGACTTATGCTCAGGATTCTCAACCTACTGATTCTGCTGCAACCACAGCTACCGAAACTCCGGCAGAGGCTCCAGCCGAAGAAGCTGCCGCTACAGTGAAAGAAGTCGGTTTCCGTCAACAGATGAAAGACAAATTCATTGAAGGTGGGTACGAATTCATGGTACCCATTTTGTTGGTGTTGATTTTAGGGATTGCCCTTTCCATCGAACGTATAATTTATTTGAACATGTCTGCGATTAATACACAAAAGTTCCTTAAAAACATTGAGAGTGCTCTGAATTCAGGAGGTATTGAAGCAGCAAAAAATATTTGCCGCGCTACCAGCGGTCCTATTGCCGGCGTATTTTTAGAAGGTTTAAACCGTGCTGAAGAAGGAATTGAAATTGTAGAAAAATCAATCGTTTCATACGGTGGGGTAGAAATGAGTAAAATGGAAAAGGGAATGACCTGGTTGAATCTGTGTATAGCCCTTGCTCCCATGCTCGGATTCTTGGGAACGGTAATCGGGATGATCTTGGCCTTCGATGCTATTGAAGCTGCCGGTGATATTTCTCCAAGTATCGTTGCCGGTGGTATGAAGGTGGCATTGATTACTACCGTATTCGGTTTGATTGTTGCCATCATCTTACAAGTATTTTACAACTATATCATTTCTAAAATCGATGCTTTGGTAGGTGATATGGAAGAGTCATCCATTGACTTTATTGACCTTTTGGTAAAAAAAGGGGTTGGTGTAAAAAAATAATTTCGAATTACTGAGATTATGAATCTATTTAAAATATCAAACATCGGAGGCAAAATAATTGCGGGGCTGTTAGTTTTACTCGGACTAATCGGTTCAGCAATGATTTACACAGCGGATGATAAGAAGTTAGGCAGTCAGGTTGACTTTGGATTGTCGCTGGCATACATTGGCACATATTTAATTCTTGGTTTAATCCTAGCTTTTGTAATACGGGGCATTTTACTTAATCCAAAATCAATCATAAAATCGGCCATTTCCGTAGGTATCATTGTGGTCTTGTTTTTCGTTTTTTATCAAATGGGCAGTGACCATGTTACCTTAGAAGGAAAATCACTAGAAATGGTGGCTATGGTGAAAGCCATACCATCTTCTACCATCAAAATGATTGATGCGGGTTTAAATACTCTTTACACCTTGGTTGTGCTTTCTTTAGTTGCCATTGTTGGAACAGAAATCTGGAAAATATTTAAATAACTTTTCATGGCAAAACGTTCAGCACCCGAAATTAATACCGGCTCGATGGCAGACATTGCCTTCCTGCTATTGGTATTTTTCCTTGTTACCACTACCATGGAACAAGATACGGGTATTCAGCGCAAGCTTCCTGAAAAACAGCCGGAAAACATCACACCGCCCGAAGTTAAGCGTCGAAATGTGTTTATTGTATTAGTAAACCGAAACGATGAATTATTGGTAAATGGTGAACCGGGTGATATAAACCTACTCAAAGATCGGGTAAAAGAGTTTATTCTAAATCCTAGAAACTCGGAGGATCTTCCGGAAAAAACACCAACAGTAATTGAAGGACTGGGAACGTATGAGGTTTCAAAAGGGGTGATATCTTTGCAAAACGACCGCCTCACTTCATTTGAGAAATATATGCAAGTTCAGGATGTGTTGACACGTGCATTTAATGAATTACGAAACGAATTAGCTTCAGCTAAATTTGGAAAAACCTTTGATGAATTGCAGATTTTAGGAAAAACAAACCCAGATTATGATAAAAAGGTTGAAGCAATTAAAAAAGCTATACCAATATCTATTTCTGAAGCTGAACCTAAACAAACCAAAAGTAGATAATTATGTCGAGGTTTAAGAAAAAAGGAGAAAAATCATTACCGGGGATTTCTACCTCGTCACTTCCGGATATTGTATTCATGCTCCTCTTCTTTTTCATGGTTACTACCAAAATGAAAGAAGTAACATTGAAAGTAGTAGTGCGCAAACCTGATGCTACACAAGCAAGTAAACTTGAAAACAAGTCGCTCATCAGCAACATTTACATTGGCAAACCGCTTCCACGTTATCAAAGCCAATATGGGGATCAACCGCTGCTCCAGCTGGATGATGCTTTTGCCAAACCCAAAGATGTTGTACCTTGGGTGTTACAAGAAATTGAAAAAACGGCAGAATTTGAGCGTAGCAAGCGTACAGTTTCACTGAAGGTGGACCGTGAAGTTAAAATGGGTATAGTAACCGATGTGAAAGAACAATTACGCGAAGCAAATGCTCTGAAAATTAATTACTCCGCACGTAAGGCAGCGATTTTGGAATAAAAATATCTTGAAGCTATCATAGAAAAGGCAGGTTTTTAACAGACCTGCCTTTTTTTACCTTTGCAAACCAAATGGTAAAAATAGGAAACATAAACCTTGGAGAATTTCCCTTGCTTTTAGCTCCTATGGAAGATGTAAGCGATCCCCCTTTTCGTGCGCTTTGTAAAAAACATGGAGCTGATTTAATGTTTACAGAATTCATCTCCAGTGAAGGCCTGATTCGCGATGCAATAAAAAGTAAAAAAAAACTGGATATTTTTGATTATGAGCGGCCTATTGGTATTCAAATTTTTGGTGGTGATGAAGAAGCCTTGGCTATGGCAACGGAAATTGTAGATGCTACAGGCCCGGATTTGGTGGATATAAATTTTGGTTGTCCAGTAAAAAAAGTAGTCTGTAAAGGAGCCGGGGCTGGGGTCCTTAAGGATGTAAATCTTATGGTAAAACTAACTCAAGCTGTTGTTAAATCCACCAAACTTCCTGTAACAGTAAAAACCCGACTGGGATGGGATGAACGAAGCATAAATATCTTGGAAGTAGCAGAAAGACTTCAAGATGTAGGCATTGCTGCTTTATCCATTCATGGACGAACCCGAGCACAAATGTACAAAGGAACTGCCGACTGGACCCTTATTGCCAAAGTAAAAGAAAATCCAAGAATTAACATCCCTATTTTTGGTAACGGTGACATAGACAGCCCCGAAAAAGCCTTAGAATACAGAAATAAATATGGGGTGGACGGTATCATGATAGGACGAGCAGCAATAGGCAATCCTTGGATATTCAACCAAATCAAACATTATTTTGCTACAGGCAAATTGCCTCCGGCACTGGATATTAGACAACGAGTGGAAGCGGCGAAAGAACATTTGCATTTTGCCATTAGTTGGAAAGGAGAAAAATTAGGCATCTTAGAAACCCGAATGCATTATGCCAATTATTTCAAAGGATTGCCCAATTTCAAAGAATATCGCACGAAGCTGGTTACCTGTAATGATTTAGAAGGACTTAAAGAAACGTTTGAAGATATCTTGAATTTCTACCAACAAGAAGTCACGGCTTGATTATTTAATTAACGCCATATATTGAGGACGAAATAAATTTACACTCTTCATACGTAACCAAGAGGCAAGAAAACCTATAAGATTTACCGAGAAAAAAATTATTACAAAGTCTATCCAAACAAATTTTACCGGATAGGGGTTAGCACCATCATAAGTCCCTAACTTAACCCAACCAAAGTACATTTGAAGCCAAGCAATCAACGTACCAATAATCATCCCGCCACTAACCCCAATGAGCGTTACCCACATTCCCTCCCATACATAAATTTGTTTAATTCTACTCATTGCTGCCCCCATACTCCATAATATCAAAATGTCTTTTTGCTTTTCAACCAAAAGCATGGTTAATGCACTAACAATATTAAAGCTGGCAATAATTAAAACCAACATTACAATAAAAAATACAGCTAATTTTTCTGCACGCATTACCCGATACATCAATTCATGTTGCTCAAACCGATTTTTTATTTTCACCTTATCTCCCAACAACTGTTGAAGATTCTTTCGTATGGATGGTGCATATTTTTCATTGGTAAGAGCTATCTCTAAAGACGTTGCCTCTCCCTTCTCGTTATATCCGGTAAGATTCGCTACAAAATCAAGCGGCGCTAAGATGAGTGTATTGGTATATTCATGCTGGATAGAAAATATAGCAGCAGGAAATAACGACGCTTGACGAAAAGGATTAAGCAGATCTACCTTACCACGCTTGGGAAAATACACCTGGATAGCATGTGTAAAATCAGCTAAATTTATTTGAAGATTAGTAGCCAACCCTTCTCCTATAATCGCCTCATTTGAATTATCATTCCAAGTATTTAACGACCCGGCTCTAATCATTGAAGAAATTGGAACTTGCAAAAAATAAGCATTATCTACCCCTTTGAGTGTTACAATTTGTTGCTTATCTTGGTAAATAACCAATACATTTTCTTCAATGGTCAGGGATGCTGAAGCAATGCCAGGCCAGGATTTTATGGTAGAAAGCTGGTTGTTTGCAATAACGAAACTTTTTCCTTGAATAGGTTCAACCCGCAAATGCGGGTCAAACACATTGAAAATATTTTTTACGGTTTGTTCTAATCCATTAAATGCTGATAGCAGAATAATC
Organism: uncultured Flavobacteriales bacterium; assembly: GCA_937925455.1. GTDB lineage: Bacteria > Bacteroidota > Bacteroidia > CAIKAF01 > CAIKAF01 > BA4. The sequence continues at coordinate 10,355 of CALEWF010000013.1, forward strand.
AAAGCAGCAGTTACCACCAAAATGGCCAACATAGAAATGCCGGTGATAACATTGATAATGTTTATAGACTTTTTAGAAAAAAGATATCGTAATGATATAAACCGTACGAAAAAATCAGGCAACATTTTAGCCTAAAGAAAATAATGCCTAAATTAATAACCGAGGCCGTATATTATTTTTTGAAAAGACCTTTATCGTCTTTTTGTTTTAGCATTTGTAATACCCAGTAAAGGGTAAGTGCTGTTCCAACAAGGATCATCAATATATTGAAGTTCATGCCAGCCATTTCGATGAACTGAAACGTCCATTGAATAAAGCTACCAAGCGGTCTAAAAAGCCAATCCATAATTTTAATTTTATGCAACAAATATAATACGGTTTCGTATTTAAAAAAAATTTAAAAAAACATGAGCACGCATAAAAATCTTATGACCTTTGAAGCAGCAGCAAGAATTCAAAGTGTAACATGTAAAAAAAACGGAGGAAAAACACCTAAAAAATCCTTTGCATCAAGAGCTCAACGAGCAGCAACAAAAAATGCTAATAAATAGTATTTTTGTGGCGGAGTGAAGTTACAAACATTTAGAATTGCCATTTTTGCTTCTGGCGAAGGCACCAATGCTGAAGCTATTATACGTTATTTTCAAAAACAACATCCGAATGTTATCTTTAGTATTTGGACAAATAATGCCGGCTCTGGAGTAATAAAACGGGCTAAAGTCTTGAGCATACCCATTTACATTTTTACTAACGAAGAGTTAACCCAACCTGGATTTTTAGAAAGATTTAGCGATTGGAAACCAGATTTAATTGTGCTGGCAGGTTTTTTACGCAAAATTCCGGAAAAAATGATTCGGCAATACCCGAGTAAGATTTTGAACATACATCCGGCACTTTTACCTAAATATGGGGGAAAGGGGATGTATGGCATGAATATTCATCAAGCCGTAAAATTAAACGGTGAAAAAGAGACCGGAATCACCATCCATTTAGTGGATGAAGAATATGACCATGGTAAAATTCTATTTCAAGAGAAAACAGCCATTACTCCAGAAATGACTGCCGATGATATATGTAGGGAAGTTCGGAAAATTGAACTTACATGGTATCCAATAATTATTGAACAATATTTGCAATCAATTACCAAGGTCTATTAAACTCAGAAGAGGTGCACATCCCTATTTTACCATTTCCATTTTTATACCCGAAGATGGTATCATTTCCTAAAATTTCTGCTTGCACAATAATGGCCGTAACTTCTTTTCCGCCATCCTTCATTATAACATAAAAAGGAAGATTAATTTGAGCCACCCGATGTTTTTTTCCTTTAGGATCTAAACTAAATAAGGCTCTTCCATTATTAACATCTTCTTTGGTAGCAACTCTACCGGTAAAAACCGGAGTATTTACCAAATCAACCCCTGTGGAAATTTTTTCTTCATCGGGCAAAGGCTGATTACGGTTCTTCAATCCTTTTTTTATATCATACGTGTTTGAAAATGTGGCACTATCGGCATTAAATTGTTTTAAATCTTTACCATTATTGATTTTTTCTTCATTTTTTTTGCCACAACTAAAAATTAAAGCTAAAACCATTATTTTTAAGAGGCTTTTCATGAATTTATATTTCATCAGTATGACCAATCATATCGAAATCTATAGTTCGTTTTTCAATATCTGTATTTTTTACACGAATGGTAACCTTATCCCCCAATCGGTATATTTGGCCGGTACGCGTACCCCGAATTTGGTAGTTTTTTTCATCAAAAAAATAATAATCACTCTCCATATCCCTTAAACGAATCATCCCTTCGCATTTATTTTCCAAAATTTCAACATATATACCCCACTCTGTAACCCCTGTTATTACTCCTTGATATTCACGGCCTAAACGCTGGCTAAGATACTCAACCTGTTTGTATTTAATTGATGCTCGTTCAGCTTCAGAGGCTCGTTTTTCCATATCAGAAGAATGACGGCATTTATTTTCATACTCTTCTTTCTTTACGGATGAGCCCCCCTCCATATATCGTTGAAGTAAGCGATGGACCATGACATCCGGATACCTGCGAATGGGAGACGTAAAATGCGTATAATAATCAAAAGCCAAGCCGTAATGGCCAATATTTTCCGTAGTATAAACGGCTTTTGCCATGCTGCGGATGGTAAGATTTTCAATCATATCTGCCTCCGGCTTGCCTTTAACCTGAGAAAGCATTTTGTTAATGCTGGAAGCAATGGTTTTGGGGTTATTAAGGTCCAGCTTATATCCAAAGTTTGCAACAAATCGTTTTAATTCAGCTAATTTTTCATGATTGGGTTGGTCGTGCACCCGATATACAAACGTTTTAATTTGTTTTTGTGGATGATCTTTATACCCTACAAACATCGCCACATGTTTATTGGCAAGCAGCATAAATTCCTCAATCAGCCAGTTAGCTTCTTTACTTTCTTTAAAGAATACATCCACCGGGCGACCTTTTTCATCAATCTTAAACTTAACTTCAGTTTGTTCTACACGTAATGCGCCGTTATCAAATCGTTGTTTACGAAGAGTGGTGGCTAATTTATGAAGCAGCAACACCTGGTCCTTAAAATCACCTTCGCCGGTTTCAATAATTTGCTGAGCTTCTTCATAGGTAAATCTTCGATTAGAATGTATTACGGTACGCCCAATCCACACATGGTGAATTTTAGCCTTATGATCCATTTTAAAAACAACGGAAAAGCAAAGTTTGTCTTCATGAGGACGAAGCGAACAAACTCCGTTAGACAATTTTTCTGGAAGCATGGGAACCACCCGATCTACTAAATAAACAGAGGTGGCACGTTTGTATGCTTCTTTGTCTAATAAAGAACCCTCGGGAACGTAATATGATACATCAGCAATATGCACGCCTATTTGAAGCAAACCATCAGGAAGTACAGATACCGACAAGGCATCATCAAAATCTTTAGCATCATACGGGTCAATGGTAAAGGTTATGACATCCCGCATATCTCTACGTCGGGAAATTTCATCTGCGGGAATATCAAAACTAATGTTTTCGGCTTCGTCTTCTACTTCCTTAGGGAAAAAGGAAGGTAACCCATATTCAGCAAGAATGGCATGAATTTCAGTTTCATGTAGCCCCTTTTTTCCTAATACACGAATCACTTCACCTACGGGATTTTTGGCACCTTCTGGCCATTCGGTAATACGAACAACCGCTTTGTCATCATCTTTGCCACCATTTAAATCTTTGAGCGGTATAAAAATGTCTTTAGTAAGACGGTCGTTGTCGGGAATCAAGAAAGCAAACTTTTCGGAGACTTCTAATGTTCCAACAAATTCTGTTCGGGCACGCTGTAAAATTTCAACCACCTCACCCTTTAACTTTTGTCCTTTTTTTCGGGCATATACAAATACTTTCACGCGGTCGCCATGCATGGCATTTTTCAGATTATTGGCCACCACATATACATCCTCTTCATACACATCGTTAAGAATGTATGCATTGCCAGAACCAGACATATCCACAGTACCTTCGATGTATTTTTCATAAAAAGGGATTCGAAATTTTCCGGTTTCAGGCTCTTCTAATTTACCCTGCTCAACCAACATATCTAATGATTCGCGTATTAACTGTCGTGTAAAGTCATCATCTGCTTGAAGAAGCGCTGCAATCTGTTTGTAGTTAAATAACTTATTCCCCTGATCTTTTATGGCATCCAAAATATCTAAGGCGAGCTTTTGCTGGGCTTTAGATGATTTATTATTGCCTTTCTTTTTTTTTCTTCCCATAATATTGATTCTTTACGAAGATGCGAATTTGTTTTCAGCAGTCCACATTAAAAATCCATAAAATTCAATTATACCAAAATTGTCATTAACCCAAATTATGCATTAGAAATTTTCCGTAGGCATCTGTAAAGACAAAAAACCTCTGTAGCCACTGTTACATAAATAACCACAGAGAACACAAAGGAATACTGTGTGTTTTTACTTTCATTTTCTTTGTGTTCTCCGTGTATCTCTGTGT
>CALEWF010000014.1 GCA_937925455.1 uncultured Flavobacteriales bacterium
GGTAAGTAATATCCAATACACTCGACATCTTATCGCCGTATTTGGCTTCAAACCCACCGGAACTAAAAGATATTCCTTGAATCATATCCGGATTGATAAAACTCAATCCTTCCTGTTGCCCTGAACGCGCCAAAAAGGGCCGATAAATTTCTACATCGTTCACATATATCAGGTTTTCGTCAAAATTCCCCCCACGCACCGTGTAGCCTGCGCTTAGCTCGTTGTTGCTGGCAATACCCAATCCGGCTGTTTTCAGCAAGGCCATCAGCGGATCGCCTGGTGTAGCTATTAGCTGAATATTACTGGGATTAATATTTATCATCGGCAATTCGCGATTTTTTTCTTCAATCACCTGATATTCATCAATTAAAATAGATTCCATCCGAAACGTGAATGTTTCTACAGCACCCGGCTCCAGCGTGGTTTTGTAGTTTTTGGTCTTATAAGATATGTGCCTTACCTGAATAGTGATTTCCTGATTGGCGGGTACCGTCAACTGATATTCGCCGCGTTTGTTGGTTACCACTCCACTCTCAGATTGATAAGAAACAGTAGCATCTTCAATGGGTTCTCCATCTTCCGTTAAAATTTTACCTTTTATTATTGCTGTTTGCTGTGCTGCAACCCAACCGTGCAACATGAGACAAACAATGCCTGATAACAATTTTATTCGAATATTTCCTTTCAAACCTATATAACTTCCGTGGCAGATAACGCCAAAAATAAGAATATATTCTATGGAAACGAGTTGCCTAATTAAGTGAGTAAAATTAAACTCATCATTCAATTCCGGCAATGCGAATCATAATTGTTTCAACAATTTCTTTTATTTCTTTTGATTCGCAAGTAAAGTTATTGAACAATATTGCAAAGGCAATCTCCCTTCCTTTCGAGTTTTTAACATAACCGGCATATCCCCGAATTAAGCTCATGGAACCACTTTTGGCCCGAAGATTATTTTCTAACACCGTTCCTTTTCCGATGCTGCGCATGGTACCTGATTTTCCTGCAATCGGCAAGGTCTGATAGAAATTTTCAAATCCTTTTTCTTTTGGCAACTGTACAAGCAATTCCGTAAGGTTATCCGCACTCACAGCATTGCTTCTGGAAAGCCCCGAGCCATCCGCAATAATCAAGCCATCCGCATTGAGTCCGCGTTTTATCCAATACTGCTTAATCGCTTCATTTCCGTTAAAATTGCTTCCCTTTCCAAAAAATTTCACTCCCATGGCTTTATGCAAGTGTTCAGCATATAAATTATTACTATAAACATTAGTTTGCTGAATGATGGACATCAAAGAGGGCGATTTAATTTCGCCTAATTCTTTTCTTTCAGACAACGGTGTAACCGGTTGACGTTTTATGTTCTTCAATCGGATGGTGGTGGGTTTCCCTTCAACCGCTATGCCCTGCTGTTGTAAATATTCTTTCAATAACCAGGCAGCATAATACGGTGGGTCGGGAATAGAACCTTTGATGGAAAAATGGGTTTCACCGGCCGGAATTGTACCACGAACATAGCGCAAATAAGTATATTCAGAACCAAATACATAAGCATTGTCGCCAGAACCTTTTTTACCACACGTTACTTCATTTACCAGTTCTAATCCCGGAATTTCAGGTTCGACCTTCACCAAATGGGTGGTATCTCCAGCTTGACTGCCGGAATTGAAAAAAATGTAATAGAGATTATCAAAAATCGAAAGTCCACTTGCACCAGCCCCATAGTAATTTCCCAAATCCCCCCAATTCCAAGTTGCCGGTGCCATACTGGTTTCAAACAACTGATCATCAGCAATAACATCTCCCTGAATTGATTGAATGCCTTTCTGCCTTATCACTTGAACAATGGCAGGAAGCAATTTATCCAACTTGGTATCATTAAACTTGTCAGAACCCAGCGTAGGGTCTCCCCCGCCACGGATGAACAAATTACCTTGTAAAACCCCATTGACAATCTCGCCATCATACTGAAGCTGGGTAATAAAACGAAATGATTCACCTAAAGTAAGCCAGGCTGTAGCCGTTGTAACAAGTTTCATCACGGAGGCTGTTGCCAGTGCCTGCTTGCTGTTGTATTCAGTAATTAGCATACCATTATCTGCATATTTTACACTGATACCAATCCCAGCACCACGTAATCCATCTTGCTGTGATACACTATTGATGTATTGTTCCAGCGAAGTTCTTCCACCAGTTCCGGAATGAGTTTGAGCATGAAGGGTTGAGAAAAACAAAAGCCATAAAACATACATGCCTATGCATCTTCGCCATTTGTACATCAAATTGTTCTTCATGCCTTAAAAAATTTAAAATTTTCAGTCTGTTGGAATAATATTTGAACTTTGCAGTGATGTAAATGTACAAAGCCCAAATGTAAATCATGAAATTTTTTACCCTTTTCACGGTAACTTGCCTGCTACTAATAAACACAACCATTGCCCAACAACCCTATGTGTTGCTGGATACCAAACATGAACATAAATACCCGGTAGAAGTGATGGTGATAGCTCCGGATAATCAAACCATGCTCAGTGGCGATGGCGGAGGCTACGTGTATTATTGGGATTTGAAAACCATGCAAGTGATTGCAAAAATCAAAGCTCACAGCAATACGGTAAACTCCATTTTATTTAATACAAAAGGAGATAAATTTGTAACAGCCGGCGATGATGGCAAAGCCAAGATTTATGATTTTAATAATCGAACCCTACTTCAATCGTTTACTGCACCGTACGACCGGGTGAATTTTGCTGTATTAACCCCCGACGACCAAACTTTGTATTTTGGAGGATACGCCTTATACAGTACCGGTCAGTTTACCGGATTATTGAAAGCCAAAGTTTCAAACCCATCACAGGTAAATACCATCTATCAAACTTCCGGAGTAACTACAAATTATGGTATTACGGATGGGATATTGGACTATACGCAAAAATACATCCTGTTCAGCATGGGATATGGAGTAATGATTTGGGATTATAAATCAGACCGGCTGATAGATGCACTTTGGACCGGATATTATGTAAACAATATTACGTCTTTGCCCAACTGGGTATATGGCTGGTGTGACGGAAAAATTGTTCGCTGGAAGTGGAATGGCACTCAATACAAATTTGACCGGATGATTACCACCGCCAATTCAAATGGCAAAGGCTATAGCCGCATTGTATTTAATTCAGACCGGAGTATTTTTATCACTGGCGATGAAAGCCGGCGTGTGCAGATATACAAAACTGAAACCATGAGTTTGCAACAAGTGTTGGCTGGACATACTGATGTGGTACGAACATTTCAGTTTTGGAACAATGATTCAATTATTCTAACAGGAGGATACGACGGAAAAATAAAAATCTGGGGATTCCCCAAACCTGAAAAAGATACCACAGAAACTATTTCAGAAAATAACAGGGAAGAGAAAAAAGACACCGTTTCAACCGTTCATGAAATCGTTGAAAAAAAAGACACCTCAACAACTGTAGAAATAAAAACCAAAGAGCCTGATAAACCCAAGGTTGAATACGCCGAAAATAATATCCCACTGCAGGTAGATGGTAGAAAAGTAGAAAAACAAGGCGAATTTGTGGTTTCTCAATTGGAATTTGAAATTGAAGTTTGGGATAATTCAGTTTACGACGGAGATATTATTTCTTTAAACATCAATGGCAACTGGGTATTAGAGAATTATGAAGTAACTAAAACCCCGCAACGCATTAAGATTAAAATTCTGCCCAACACCAACAATTACTTAATTTTATATGCCCATAACTTGGGCAAAATACATCCCAATACCGCCGCTGTGGCAGCAATAGAACCCGATGGTAAACGACGCCGTTTGGTTATAAAATCAGATTTAGGGGTGTGTGGTGCCCTTAATTTTACTTATAGCCCAAAAACTGCTCAATAATCTTTGGCTTTTGTATCCATCCAAATGGTTACCGGACCGTCGTTGATGAGTTGAACTTTCATATCTGCTCCAAAAATGCCGGTAGCCACCCGAGTATTCATTTCTTTTTCTAATTGTAAAGTAAACATTTCATAAAGCATCCGTGCAAATTCAGGTTTGGCAGCACGAACAAATGAAGGCCGGAGACCTTTACGAGTATCGGCAAACAAAGTAAACTGGCTTATCACCATAGCTTTAGCATTGATAAAATCTACCAACGATAAATTCATTTTTCCCTGCTCATCATTAAAAATCCGTAAGCGGGTAATTTTATAGGTAAGGTAAGTTATATCTTCCATAGAGTCTTCTTCTTCAATCCCTAAAAAAATAACTACCCCCTTCCCTATTTTATCTTTAACTTTTCCATCAATGGTAACAGATGCTTCTGAAACCCGCTGAATTAATGCCCGCATGAAACAATCAATTTTTGATATAAAGATAGCATCAATTCCAGTTTTCCTAAGTCTTTATTTTTCACATTTATACTTTTCTTAAGTTTAAATGAATAACTAGGCTGCTTTGTGCGGCTGTCCGTTACAAGTCCTCGGGGCTCAGCCACATAGGGCATCGGGGTAGCGGTGTCTTCGTGCCCTCAGCCCCGCTCCCCCGTGCCCTGTGGGCTTCGCCCCTGCGGGCTTTCCACTTCCATCCGCAGCAGACGGGGCAGCGGGTTGTTCCCCCCCCTACGAGGCGGAGAAACACGCAGCCACCCCAAAAGAAAAACTAATAATTATAGGTTGTTTTGAAATGTATTATCAATTTTGATGTATCATATTTTTTTTATGCAGGATTTTATACAGGATATTTTAGCCAATCCCACCGAATCCCTGTTTATTGTGGGGAACCTAGTTATCATTGAAAGCTTGCTTTCGGTAGATAATGCAGCAGTTCTGGCTACTATGGTGATGGATTTACCGGAAAGAAAACGTAAAAAAGCCTTATTGTATGGAATTTTAGGTGCTTATACACTTCGTGGTATTTGCTTAGTATTTGCTGCATATTTGATAGACATTTGGTGGTTAAAGCCCATTGGGGGGCTATACCTCTTAAGTCTTGTAATCAGATGGAAACTGGGAAAGAAAACCCCTCAAAAAGAAGATGACCTGTTACATAAAAAAACAAACCCCTTTTATTTACGAGTAAAACGTTTTATCGGGCCATTTTGGGGTACCATTATCGTTGTAGAATTTATGGATTTGGCTTTTTCCATCGAAAATGTAATTGCAGCAGTTACTTACAGTAAAAATTTAGTGTTGATATGGACAGGGGCATTTATTGGTATTCTATCTATGAGATTAGTTGCTCAATTTTTTGTTAAACTAATGGGGCGATTTCCATTTTTGGAAATCTGTGCTTTTACGGTGTTGGGCATTTTAGGAATTCGGCTGCTTTTTTCCATCTACGAGCACTTTCAACCCAATTCGCCCATCACCCATTTTATGAAAAGCCATACTGCCGGCTGGATATTTTCGGCATTAACGCTGTGTATTTTCTTTGTGCCGGTAATTACCAGCTTGTTGTTTAATATACCATCCCCAAAAAAATAAAAAGCCGGACAATTTACCGGCTTTTTATAAAATCGTAGAAATTTAACTTACCACATTGCGATGTCATATTCATTGCCTTGAAAATAAACTTTGGCAAATGCATCGCAAGTACCGTTCCCAAAATTAATGGTAATGGTAGGTACATTTTGGATATCAAAATCCAGCTCGCCGGCACGTATCCATCGGCAACCAATTTTTACGTTTAAATCAATGGTAGTATTGATAGTATAAGGCGTACCATTTGCACTGGTTCCCCCGGCTGTACCTCGTATCAAGTACACATCATCCCATGAATTAAATAACGTATTTTCTCCTTCAATCCATTCGTGCTCCCTGTCTGTATGCCAGGTAACAGTCTCGCTGCCATTGGGTTTAATGATTTGCCCATCGGGGAACGCAAGATGATATACCAAATGATTGGCTGCATTTCTGCCTTCATTGGTAATGGTTTTGGTTCCCAATATCTGATGATCATTCACAAAGTATTGATCAAAAGTAACAGTAACCGTTGTACCTGGATTACGCCACCAGCCGGTAATCACCGCGATAATTTTACCACGCCGGTATCGCAAATCATTTCCTAAGCAATTGGTTGTTCCAAAATCTAATGTGAGCGTTTTGGGCCAGGTAACTGTGTCCAGCGATGAAATACTCAACGAGGCACACGAATTCAGGGTAGTAAGTTCGATCTTACCCAGCGAATCCTGAGCATTTTTAGCTGCATCACTCACCTGCGTAAAAGCATCCGATAACAGGTTTTCGGCCAATGCCATATCTTCAGTGGCTTTCAGTTCATCCGGATTGATTCGCCGGCGGCAGGAAGAAACAATTAGGATGGTTGATAAAAGCAGGATAACTGAAATACGTTTCATAAAATAAATTACATGTTAAGGTAACGAAATTGAGAAAAAAACAGGTAAATAGTTTTTAAAATTATCGAAAGAATTAAACGAATATCAGCAATAATTAATTGAAACTTCCAAAACGATGAATAATTTTTTCAGCCAAAATTTCGCTCATTTTACGATTGGACTCATGAGTCCAGCCGGCGATATGCGGTGTAAGAATAACATTTTCGGCCTGCAAAAGGTATTTAAAATCATCGGGAAGCTGCTCCTGATCCAGTTTTTCAAAAGAAACCGATTCGTATTCCAGCACATCTAAGCAAGCACCGGTAATTTTTCCCGATTGCATAGCCTTGACTAAGGCTGCTGTTTTCACCACCTTGCCTCGGGATGTATTGATGAGTACAAAGGGCTTTTTAAAACGGTGGATAAATTCTTCGTTAACTAAATAAAAAGTTTCTTCAGTAAGCGGCACATGCAGACTCAGTATATCTGCTTCTTGAAAAATATGATCCATAGTAGTTTCTTCAAACCAGGATTCAGCAATCCCCTTTTTGTATTTATCATACACTAAAATCCGGGCATCAAAGCCCATGAGTTTTTTCACAAACCGCGTTCCGGTATTCCCATATCCAATCACCCCGATGGTTTTTCCCATGATTTCCGTACCCCGATTTTCGGCACGTTTCCAAATGCCTTGTCTAATTTCAAGGTCAGCACGTTTTAGATGGTTGAGTAGCATAAGCAACATACCGATAGCATGTTCTCCCACTGCATCGCGGTTTCCTTCGGGCGAATTGATGCATACCACTCCCCTGCTTTCTGCTTCGTACACATCAATATTTTCCATGCCGGCTCCGGCCCGGGCGATAAATTTTAATTGCGGTGCATGGTTCAAAAATTCGGTATCAATTTTAAACTTGCTCCGGATGACAATGCCCTGTACCTGGGATAATAAGCTTAAACATTCTTCGCGACTCCAACCGGTATAATGTTGAACCAGATACCCATGTTCAACTAATTTTTCTTCGAGGGCAGAGTGCACCGTGTCAATAAAAAGGACTTTCATCATGCAGGAATGTATTCATGAACACCCTGTGAGGGCTGTACTTCGAAAATCAAACATGCCGTACCGGTTTGATAAAAATAAAATTTTTGCAATTGTTCTTTGTATCGTTCCAATCCTTTTTCGTGAACCAATGCTATGGCACAGCCGCCAAATCCGGCACCCGTCATGCGTGCCCCCAATCCGGCTTCGTGCTGGCGGGTAAAATCAACGATGGCATCCAATTCTTTGCAAGAAACCTCATAATCATTACGTAATGAGGCATGCGATTGATACATCAGTTCGCCTAAATGAATAAATTGACCTTGCAACAAAGAATTTCGGGCAAATAACACTCTCTTATTTTCCGTAATTACATGGCGAGCTCGTTTGATGAGGGTATAATTGTCTAAATGTTGCAAATCGGTTAATTCTGCTTCGCAAAGATTTTGCAGGGGCTTGATGCGTTGCAGTTGTTCCAGGGCTTTATCGCATTGCATTTTACGCTCATTGTATGCCGACCCGGCTAATGTTCGCGGTTTTTGAGTATCAATCACCAGTAATCGGTACGGGTATGACTCAAACGGCACCCATTCGTGTTCGATATTTTCACAATCTAACAGCATTAAAGCATTTGCTTTGCCAAAAATCACCGCATATTGATCCATAATTCCGCATTGCACGCCCACAAAATCGTTTTCCGCCTGTTTGCATAACAGGGCTAATTGACGGTCTGATATTGTGTGAATGGATGAAGTATGCAAAACAATTTTTCCAATTAGAGCTTCAAGTGCCGCCGAAGATGATAAACCACTGCCTTCTGGAAGATTAGAAACCACATACGCATCAAATCCCTGGGATATTTTTACCAAGCGGTTGATTTCAAAAATTACACCCGCCGGGTAACGTTGCCAACCTGTAAAATCAGCCGAAACTATTTCTTTTTTTAATGGAATAATACAAGGCTCGTTATGCGATTGGCTGATGATACGTATCAACGGTTCATCATGTAATCGTACCGCTGCATATATTCCTTTATCAATGGCACATGGCATTACCCAGCCGCCGTTGTAATCAATGTGTTCACCCAACACATTGACTCGTCCTGGGGAAAAAAACAAGCGAATATTATCTTCCGGATGGGAAGTAATATTTTTCAATCCCGTTATTGCCTGTTGCCACAAAATCATGATACATGACTTAATTTAAACCGTTCTAATGCCTGCCTGAGTTCTTCGGCGCATTCTTCTACATTTCGAGTATTAGCTGCTGCCCAAGCACCCATTTCACTAGAAGCATACCATTTAATTTTATCGGCTGCCCGAAGCGGGGTATAAAACTCAATGTGAAAATGATAATAGGGCGTAACATCTGTATCCATATTTACGGGTATTTGATGAAAACACATCATATACGGAAAAGGGCGATGAAACAAAGCATCAAAAGCACCCGTAACATCTTTTAATATTTTGACCAGGCTTTGTAATTCTACTTCTTCCATTTCTGCTATAGAATTTATCGGACGCAAGGGTGTAATAAATACACCATAGGGATAATCGGTAAAATAAGGGATAAACGCCACAAAATGCTCATTAACGGTAAGTACCCGTTCTTTTTCCTGAAGCTCAGCTTGGGTAATTGCCGGAATTAAGGGTTGGTGATGTTGTTCAAACCATTGCCGGCACTGAGATATTTCCTGTTCAATTTTCAGCGGAACCCAAGAATAAGCATAAATCTGTCCGTGCGGATGATGCATAGTTACGCCCACCTCTTCTCCCCTGTTTTCAAAAATAAATACATATTTCACTTGAGGGTCTTGAGATAATGCCACCCAACGCTCTTTCCAAAGCTTTGCCAGTTTGAGCAAATGTTCATTAGACAATTGATATAAGCTGGCTTGATGGTCAGAAGAATACAGAATAACTTCACAATACCCGTAAGACGGGGCTGCTTGGTAAAACGAAGGGTGGATAACTTCTTCCGGATGCGTGGAAAGAGCCGGGAAATCATTGTCGTACTTTAATACCTCATAATGGTCGGGCACTTTACCTGATCCCGGACAAAACGGGCAAAAATTTTTGGGCAAATGTGGTCGTTGTTGCCGATGTGCCGCAACCATAGTCCATGTACCGAGTAAAGGATTGTATCGCAACATAAATGTTGCACCAAGTTATTAGGATTATACCTGCTGAAATAAATTAAATTGAAATACTTATGAAGAATGGATGTTTGATAATTTAATTCATGCAGAAATAAAAGCTAATTGCAGGGTATAAAAATTATCCCAAAATTGTCATTAGAATTTTTAGTCATACAGTATTACAGGAGGGGGCGGTCGCGTTTTTCTCGGCCTCGTAGGGGCGGATTCACCCGCTGCCCCAATCTGCTGCGGATGGAAGTGGAAAGCCCGCAGGGGCGAAGCCCACAGGGCACGGGGTAGCGGGGCTG
>CALEWF010000015.1 GCA_937925455.1 uncultured Flavobacteriales bacterium
GTTTTTGAACGTAGAGGACATTATGAATTTGTAGAAAAAGTTGGATTATACTGGCACTTTGTAGATTTAGTCTGGGTATTTGTATTTACTTTCTTCTATTTGATTTAATATTTGATTTATTAACGAACCTAATAACTTTAAATATACTATGGAACTGTACGATTCATATCAACAACATTTACACAAAGTAGGTGATCCCATTGCTCCGCCTAAAACAGGTTGGATTTGGAAAGTGTTTTGGTATCTTTTAGCGGTAACCATTGTTGAAGTGGGATTAGCCAGTATCAATTATTATGGCCAAATGGGATGGGACGTTTGGTTAAAGCCAACATTTATTTTGTTAACCTTGTTAAAAGCCTATTATATTATTTTTTCATACATGCACCTAAAAGACGAGCGTAAAAACTTCAAGTTAACGCTTGGATTTCTTATCATCCTTTTAGCTTATTTTATTATGTTATTGATGATTGAAGGATATTATCAAACGCAGATTCGCCTGCTATTTCCTGATTTTTTGAAGCAAACCATAGAAGCTCATCATTAATGAATAGATTACATTATTACTTAAAAAGCCTCGGCATGTCCGAGGCTTTTTTATTTTGAAAAAACATTTCACATATTTTTACAGGCTTCTAACCAAAATTGCTGAAATTTGTTATTTGTTTAAGTTAGATGAAAAACGCATCGCCTATATTAAAGTTCACAGTGATTATTGGGTTATTGGTAATACCCACGTTGATTTTTTATTTGTTTGTTTTTACGGGCGTTCATCATGTTTCACGCTTACCTTTTTACGGACCGAGACAAATTGTTGAAAAAACAGAACGAGGGAAATTGGTAAAAGACACCGTTTATCATGAAGTGGCAAACTACGAAGCAATCTTGCCAGATTCATCATTATTTCATATTTCATCTACCGATGGAATAATTTATCTTGCTCATTTTTTAGATTTTTCTGTATTAGATGGAATTCCGAAAGAGGCTATTTATATGATTTCAGAAGCTTTGGTGGAACATCCGGATATTCAAGCCATCACACATATTTATAACTATCAGGGAGAGACATTGCCTAAGCCTTCATCCATAACCTCAAAGCTGGCAGGCAAAGACAGTGTATGGCACTTTGTTTTGATTCCAGATTCGCTTGCTTCCTATATTCAACAACAATATTTTGCTACCGGAGAAAACGAAACCCCTCAAGACCCGTTCAGTTTAGTAATGGTTGATAAAGAAAAACGAGTTCGTGGATATTATAATCCGGTATTGGCAGCAGATGTAAAACGCCTTAAACAAGAATTAAGTTACCTGAAACGAGAATACGAACTGAATTTTAAAACGCATCGGTATTTTAAATACAATGAAAAAATTGAACAGAAACGCAAATAATTGGCTTATTCTGTTGGCATTGCTGATGGCTACTTGTGGAAAAAAAAATGCTATTCAACAACAACTTACCGTATATCAGCCTACGCTGCCTTATATGGGACCGCATATAATTCAAGAACGGGAAGAGAACGGAGTGGTAATAACCGATACAATTTACCACACCATTCCTCCATTTTCATTCATAGATCAGGATGGAAATATTGTAACTGAAAAAATAGTAGATGGTAAAGTTTACATAGCTGATTTCTTTTTCACCACTTGTCCGAGCATTTGCCCTAAAATGGGAGCTACCCTCCAGTTAGTACAAGAAAAATTAAAAAATGAACCTCAATTCATGATTCTTTCACACTCCATTGATCCGGAACATGATACCCCTGTTGTTCTTAAAGAATATGCGAAGAAGATGGGGGCTAATGAATCCCAATGGAAATTCTTGACCGGAAGTCGCGATTCTATTTATACCATTTGCGAAGAATCATACATGGCTTTTGCCTATGAAGATGCCAATGCCGAAGGTGGATTTGTTCATAGTGGATTTTTAGTTCTTATTGACCAAAAACGGCATATTCGCGGAGCTTACGATGGTACTCGGGCAGAGCTGGCAGACTCAATCGTAGCTGATGTAAAAAGATTATTAAATAAATAACATGAAACCAATAGCTAAAAACGACAACGCCGCAAGGAATTTTATTATTGTTGTTTCAGCCATAGTATTTATTGCTGTAGTTATTCTTTCCAGGGTAAAGTTGAATATTGAGCTTGGATTTAACCCACATTTGTTTGCCATGATCAACGCTTTGATAAATTCAACGGTATCTGTATTATTAATCGCTGCACTGATAGCTATTAAACAGAAAAACATAAGCCTGCACCGCAACCTTATGTTTATGGCTATCATACTTTCTGTTTTGTTTTTGATATCCTATATTCTACATCACTTGTTTACGCACGAAACTCCTTTTGGAGGCGAAGGACCAATCCGTATTTTTTATTTTATTATACTTATTTCGCATATCATTTTAGCAGGTGTTATCCTTCCATTTATTCTATACACGGCATACCGCGCACTTACAGCTGAATATGATCGCCACAAAAAATTGGCAAAAATTACCTGGCCAATTTGGTTTTATGTTTCAATTACTGGTGTAATAGTTTATTTAATGATATCACCTTATTACGGAGGATGAAAACAACGAAGTTCCTTATCATGGTATTATTGTTAGTATTCCTTCTTGCCAGTTTAGAAGAAGGAATAGCGCAATGTGCCATGTGTAACGAAACAGCACGAACAGCCACCGAAGGCAAAAATGAAAATGCCATTGCACTTAATAATGGGATATTATACCTGATGGTATTGCCCTATATCATGCTGACTACTATTGGATTTTTATGGTGGAAGTATGCCAGGAAAAAGAAAAAAGAAGATTCGACATCACATTAAAAAAGCCCGAGGAATCCGGGCTTTTTTAGTGTATCAAATAGAAATTATTTACCGAGTGCTTTTTTGAGATTCTGATCCAATACTTCTAAAAACTCTTCGGTGTAGAGGTAATGCTCGCCGTGGTTTACTTTACTTCCATGGATGCAAACCGCCAAGTCTTTGGTCATTTTGCCACTTTCTACAGTTTCTACACAAACTCTTTCCAAAGTTTGGCAGAAATTAATCAATTCTACATTACCGTCTAATTTACCGCGAAATTCTAAGCCACGGGTCCATGCAAAGATAGATGCAATAGGATTGGTAGAAGTGGGTTTGCCTGCCTGATAATCGCGATAATGGCGGGTAACGGTACCATGAGCTGCTTCTGCTTCCATCACCTTGCCGTCTGGAGTAATCAAGGTAGAAGTCATCAATCCCAATGACCCAAAGCCTTGAGCCACGGTATCAGACTGTACATCCCCGTCATAATTTTTACAAGCCCATACAAAATTACCGTTCCATTTCAAGGCAGAGGCCACCATATCATCAATCAAACGATGCTCATAGGTAATACCTAATTCTTCAAATTTAGCCTTAAATTCATTATTGTAAATTTCTTCAAAGATGTCTTTGAAGCGACCATCATATTTTTTCAAAATGGTATTCTTAGTGGATAGATACAATGGCCATTTTTTCTGCAATGCCAAATTAAAGCAGGAATATGCAAACCCACGAATGGATTCATCGGTGTTGTACATTGCCAACGCCACTCCATCGCCTTTAAAATTATAAACTTCATGTTCAATCACCTCGCCATTCTCTCCTTCAAATTTTATGGTCAACTTTCCTTTTCCTTTGGTAACAAAATCGGTGGCGCGGTACTGATCACCAAAAGCATGACGGCCTATACAAATAGGAGCTGTCCAATTGGGAACCAAACGAGGAACATTTTTACATACAATGGGTTCCCGAAAAACTGTTCCATCCAATATATTCCGAATAGTTCCATTGGGCGATTTCCACATTTGCTTCAAGTTAAACTCCTTTACTCTGGCTTCATCCGGTGTGATGGTAGCACACTTAATACCTACGCCATATTCTTTAATAGCATAGGCTGCATCAATGGTTACTTGATCATTCGTTGCATCGCGATGCTGTATGCCCAAATCATAATATTTAATATCTACATCCAGATAAGGTAAAATCAGTTTTTCTTTTATAAATTTCCAGATGATACGTGTCATTTCATCACCATCTAGCTCTACCACCGGATTTGTTACTTTTATTTTGCTCATAGAGTATTACTTAAAGGTTTAGGCAGCAAAATTGATAAAAAATGCGGAGAAAAATACTATTTCTTAAAAATACCCAAGCATTATACTCAATAAAATTCCTCAAACTGTTTTTCGTGGTTGATGATATATGATCCCAAAATTATCATGAGCCTTTTTAATAATCTTCATAATACATGATAATAAATGTGGGGGGGGAGACCGCTTGCTTCTCAACCTCTTGGGGACAGATTTACCCGCTGCCCCGATAATCTTACCGTCTTTGCGACCCGCCAATCTGTATGCTACAACGCATCTTCTGCTAACGATTAACTCCTAAAACGCATGGTCAATACGGTTTGCAACCTACACACCTGCAGTACTAATTTTCTATTACGAATTATGAATACAATACAATTAAACCCAAATTATGCATTGGAAATTTTCTGTAAACATCCAGAAAAACAAAAACCTTTGCAGCCACTGTTACATAAAATTCTAACCACAGAGATCACAAAGAAAAAGTTATGACAGAAATGACCGCACTCTGTGCCCTTTGTGTAAAACTTTGTGCTCTTCGTGGTAAAAAGCATTAAACCCGAATAGTAAACAACTTTTTTAACCACAAAGCACACAGAGATACACGGAGAACACAAAGAAAATGAAAGTAAAAACATACGGTATTGCTCTGTGCTATCAGTGGTTAGAATTTTTCTATAACAGTGGCTGCAAAGACGCTTTGTCTTACCTCGCATACTCTGGATAATTTCTAATGCATAAACTAGGTTTAACGACTGACAGCTATGCTTTATGCCATCAAATCAGAACCATTTCATTCGACAGAGTTATCAAAAACGAGCGTAATTAGAAGATAAAGACATTTCAAAAATCCATGCTGTTCTTATTGACATCTTAGAGATTTAACGGAGGGTATTCGTCAACATCAGTTTTGAGTCAGGCGAGGTAACGTGCATCTATTGACAATTTTGTGTGTGCTTGAAATTTGGTTCTTCGTATCGAATGTAGTAATAAATAGCCCACACGAATGCAAAGCTTAAACCCGCTTAGGAATTTTTTAGCACTAAATATTCTTTGTATGAGTTCTAAATATAATGCCTTTACATAATCATTTTTTTATTTACATTCATTTTTACATTACATGGCTTTTATTTAAACCAGTAACTTTGCCGTATGATGAGAAATGAGCCTGTAAAAAATATTCACCGAAAAAGTTTATTTTATTTTTCTTTGCTCACTATTATTTTATTTCATTCCTGCGGAAATAAACCCAAAGCTCCCGATGTAAAACACATCAGTGATGAAGTAAACATCAAGCGATTTGATGTGGATTTATTTTCGCTCAATACGGGCAATATTCAATGGAACGAACTAATGATCTTACGTAACAGGTATGGCGAGTTTTACGACTTATACATAGAAAAAATTGCCAATATTTCTCAAGCTGATGATACTGCAGGAATTAGTTATATCCGCGATTTTTTAAACGACCCGGATATGAAAGCTATTTATGCAGAAACGCAAAAAGTATATGGCGACTTTTCAGCACAGGAAACAAAACTTCGCAAGACAATGCAATACTATCGGTATTATTTTCCCGATCGCTATGTGCCACAAATAATAACCTATTTTTTTGGGTTTAATTATGCCGTAGTAGCCACAGACAGTGCTGCCTGCATTGCGTTAGACCAATACCTTGGAAAAGATTTTAAATACTACAATCATTTGCCAGATTATATTCGGGCTCGCAAAGAACCGGCTTACTTGGTTACCGATGTCATGCGAGGATGGGCAATGACGGAATTTGAGCGAAATGAGCCTCGGGTAGATTTGCTGGATGAAATGATATTTCAAGGGAAAGTGATGTATTTTTTAGAACACGTACTTCCCTTTGAGCCCGATACTATTCTGATAGGGTATTCAAAAAAACAACTCAACTTTTGTAAAGAAAATGAATGGAATATTTGGATGTATTTTGTAGAAAATAAACTGCTTTACTCTAAAAATTATACGGACATCAGTAAATACACCGGCGAAGCACCATTTAGTGCCGGCATGCCCAGAGAAACTCCGGGAAGAACAGGTATTTGGACAGGATGGCAAATTGTAAAAGCATATGCTAAAAACAATAAAAAAGCTACCTTGCAAGAAATCATGAATGAACATGATTATAAGAAAATTCTCAATAAGTCTAATTACAAACCCAAACGATAACCCATGAGCGACGAAATCGTAAAACAATCAAAGATAGATATTCAGGTTGGCTTAGATGCAAACAAAAATCCGGTACACATCTCATGGATGGCTAGCGATAGCGGTATGGATAATCCACGGGAAGTAAAAGCATTTATGCTAAGTTTATGGGATAAAAAAGAAAATAATTCTATGCGATTGGATCTTTGGAACAAAGAGATGATGGTGGAAGAAATGCGCACATTCATGTATCAATCGTTAGTATCTATGGCAGAACTGCTTCAACGTAGTACGGGTGATGAAGAGCTAAGTGAAGATATGAAAGATTTTGCTGCGTATTTTGCACGCAAAGCAGGTTTAGTTTCTTAGTAGAATACTGTTACTGTTCCTCCATATTCAATTTCTTCTCCGTTAAGCAGTTTAATTTTGAGAACAACAAAATACGTTCCTTCTACTGCCATAGAGCCGGTAGTTGTTTTACCATCCCAACTTATCTGTGGTTTGTTGGTTTCGAATACTATGTTACCCCAACGATTAAAAATACCACAGTAATAAATATCGAAGTTCGTTCCTGATATTTCGAACAAATCGTTTTGTCCGTCGCCATTGGGAGAAAATACATTCGGAATATGAATACCGTCAATGATAGTAATGGTGGTATAAGCTGTATCATAACAACCTTCTGCGGTTTGTATCACCAGCATTACATCATACGTGCCTTCAGCATTATAAATGTGTTGAGGATTACTCAATGCTGAATTAAATCCATCGCCAAAATTCCAAAGCCAGGTATTGGCATTAGTACTTGAATCAGTAAACACAATAGGAATGCTGCCTAAAGCAGTTGTTGGTGTTGCAGAAAATGCCGCTATGGGCTGCGGATTGACTGTAACCGGTAAAAGTCCCGGCCAGGAAGAACAGCCAATAGCAGAAGTTTGTACCAATGAAATGGTATCCTGCGTGCCACCGGCTCCCCATTGTATGGTTTCCTGTATGCCATTTGCACCGGTGGTAATGGCTCCACCAGATGTAACATTCCAGGAATACGTTCCACCCGGATGCGGATTAGTAAGCTGGTAGGTTTCTGAGCTACCGCCACATACCGGAGCTATGCCGGCAATTACCGGTATAACCGGTCGTACCTTACTCAAAATATAAGGCTCTGCTGACCAACCGGTCCAACTGTTTTTTGTGTTATGATTGAATGGATTGGCAGAGGTAATTGCAGTTACCGGACTCATATCGCGCCATAGCGGTACAGGCTGATCCCAATAAGAAATTCCATCCCAAAGACCATCTGCTACAGGATCATAAAAAATAGCCACATCCGCATTGGTAGAGCCATTTAATCGATTCATCAAATGATAAAACAAAGGATTTAATTCACACACATTGGAATCTGTAAGGCCGCGATCATAGCCGTCAAGCCCGGCTTCATTGTTGGCTAATCGAACAGCGATTTGAAGCGGGTTGGGAGCATCCGGCGCGATTTCTACCGGACGATATCGCAACGAGCCAACACTTGACCCGGTAGGAAACAAATACGTGCCACTACTCATCATAAAACGACTTAAACGACCCTGCCCCAAGCTGCTTACAAATCCAGAAGTGCGGGTAATTGCCCCCAAATCAGGATTATCTACATACATATACCAATAGTCAGTAGCAAGTTCCCGATCATTCAAATTCAAAAAACGGGCACAGCGGGCATCCAAAGTTTGACGCTTAATACCGGTATTGGTTAACGTAAGATCATAAAATTTTGAAATTGAATCTCCGGTTATTAACTGATTATCGCCTTCTAAAATCACTTCGCTGGTATCTGATACAAACACGCCGTTATTAATCCAGTGCAGTCCCACCCGGTACGTTCCGTTACCATTGGTAAAGGCATTGTTAATGTATGATGAATCAATGGTAGTAGTGCCATGATTGGTAAAACTACCATTGTTGGCTGTTTCCTTCGAACCTTTTACTCGTATTATTGAATTGTAATCGGCAAATACAACAGCCCCATTGGTGTACCAAAGTGGCTGTTGGGCAGAAATTACCCCCGAAATGAAAAAGGCAACTATGATAAACCGACATAACATAATTCAAAATAAATAAAAAAAATTGAAGCATAAAATACCCGGCTTGTAATTTCATAAAAAACATAAAAGGCTGCCACACCGACTGTCTTTTATAGCGAATAGAATATGTTGTTATTACCCCAACATTGTTATTAGCGTATTGATAATAGGCTGCTTAAGCGGCTGTTCGTTGCAAGTCCTCGGGGCTCAGCCACACAGGGCATCGGGATAGCGGTGTCTTCGTGCCCTCAGCCCCGCTACCCCGTGCCCTGTGGGCTTCGCCCCTGCGGGCTTTCCACTACCATCCGCAGCAGTCCGCCCTTTAGGGCGGATGATTTGAAGATGAATCAATTTGTAAATGAATAAAATTGAAAATGAGTTGATTTGAAGATGAAAGGATTTGAGGATGTATTAATTGCATTGTATTCACAATTCGTAATTGATTATTGGGGTAGAGGGTGTGTAGGTTGCAAACCGCATTGATAATGCGTTTTGGTAGTTGGAACTTGGTGGTGTATGCATTGTAGCATATCGGTTGCTTCCCTGCCAAAGGTGGCTCGCAATGAAGCTATCAAGCATACAGATTGCTTCGGGCTGTCGCCCTCGCAATGAAGCTAAGGTTATCGGAGTAGCGGGTGAATCCGCCCCTACGAGGCGGAGAAACACGCGACTGCCACTTATAAAACAATTCTAATGACAATTTGGGATTAAATCATAGCACACGGATACACAATAATGCAACATATGAACACAAATATCATCCGTGCCAATCCGCCCAATCCGTATCATCCGTGTTCTATAAGACAAACAGCATACAAAGAAAGAGATATGATAAAAATTCATGAAACTTTGTGCCCTTTGTGTAAAAACCTTTGTGCTCTTTGTGGTAAAAGCAATAAACTCGAATAGCAAACTAATTTTTTAACCACAAAGCACACAGAGATACACGAAGAACACAAAGAAAATGAGAGTAAAAACATACGGGATTGCTCTGTGCTATCTGTGGTTATAATTTTTCTATAACAGTGGCTGCATAGACGCTTTGTCATACCGCAGATACCTCTGGATATTTTCTAATGTATAAACTGGGTTAATCAAAAAACTGCCGGGGATGGAAGTGGAAAGCCCGCAGGGGGCGAAGCCCATGGTGCTGTGGGCAGCAGAGCTGACGGCAGGAAGATACTGCTGCCCGCTTAGCACCATGTGGCTGAGCCCCGAGGACTTGTAACGGACAGCCCCATAGGC
Organism: uncultured Flavobacteriales bacterium; assembly: GCA_937925455.1. Lineage (GTDB taxonomy): Bacteria > Bacteroidota > Bacteroidia > CAIKAF01 > CAIKAF01 > BA4. The sequence goes on from CALEWF010000015.1 coordinate 9,606, forward strand.
AGCTTTTTAATAAAAAGTTCTATTGAACATGGGGTATTAAAATTTTATATCGGCTAATAGTGAAATTTTTAATTTATTTTGTGGTAGGAGGTAGGAAGTTAATCGGGATATATCGTACTTCGTAGTTATGATATGGAAATCAATTAAGCGACGATTGGCTGATAAAGCCATAAAAAAACAGTTGCCTGATAAACAACCCGTGTTTAAGCCGGTGGCATGGAGTGCCGTAAAAAATATTGGATTGATTTTTCAGGCTGATGACCCAATAATGATTCATGGTGTTGAAGAATTAGTGGAAATTTGGCAAAAACAGGGCAAGCAGGTACAAGTATTGGTGTATATTTCAGACCCCAAAAAAATTCCATTTGAAAATCGAGCTCATTGGCAGCCATGTTCAAATAAAGATTTTACTTCTGCCGGTGTGCCCAAAACAGAGATTATTCATCAGTTTATTCAACAGCCATTTGACTTGTTGGTTGATTTGAATATGACCGGTCAAATTCGATTATACACCGTATCGGTACTTTCAAAAGCTACATTTAAAATAGGTGCAGATTTATCTATCAACAAACATTTACCTTTTACGGTAGATATTTCAAAATCAGCAGAATCGTACACAGTATTTAAACTTGGCCAAAATTTGGTTGAACAACTCAATAAAATTCAATTTGTTTAAATGAAATGTAGTAATCTTCATTTTTTTAGTTGCTTTGTGTTTTTAGATAATTTTTAAAAATCATGAATACGTCTTTATTGAAAGGTACCGGAATTGCGATTATCACTCCTTTTGACCAAAACCAACAAGTAGATTACAAAAGCCTTGAAAAACTCATTGATTATTGGATTGATGGGAAAGTAGAGTTTTTAGTGGTGATGGGCACAACCGGCGAATCGGTAGTATTAGATAAGCAGGAGAAAAAACAGATTTTTGATTTTGTAACGTGCAAGGTAGCAGGCCGTGTTCCGGTAGTACTTGGAATAGGTGGAAACAATACCAAAGAAATCATAGCTCAGTTAAATGATTTTGATTTAGATAAAGCTACGGGAATTTTATCCGTTAGCCCCTATTACAACAAACCTACGCAAGAAGGAATATATCAGCATTACAAAGCATTTGCAAAAGAGTGCCCGCTGCCGGTGATTATTTACAATGTGCCGGGAAGGACTGGCTCTAACGTATTGCCTGAAACCACCCTTCGCCTGGCTCATGATGTGGAAAATATCATTGGCGTGAAAGAAGCCTCCGGTAATATGGAGCAAATCATGCATATTATCCATCATCGCCCGGATAATTTTCTGGTACTTTCAGGAGATGATGCGATTACCTTGCCATTGATGGCAGCCGGAGCTGATGGGGTAATATCTGTGGTGGCTAATGCTTATCCTTTTGAGTTTTCAGAAATGGTAAGGCTTGCGGCAAAAGATCAATTTACCAAAGCAAGAAAATATCATTATCCATTGCTCAGTGTAATTCAACATCTATTTGTTGAAGGTAATCCTGCCGGAATTAAAGCGGTAATGCATCAGTTAGGGCTATGTGAAAATAGCCTTCGTCTTCCATTAACTCCGGTATCAGAAGCATTGTATAAAAAAATCGCTGCATCGCTGATAAGAAAATAGTTTGTTGTATTTATTTTCTAATATGCTGTTTTAATAAGTGCAACACTTATTTTAAACAGGTATGTAAATTAAATACTGTCTTTTTTTAATATATGATTTTACCTCATAAGGCATTTAACCTATTTTTAAAATATAATGTGCTTAAAAATATTTCTTGATTTGTTTGTGCTTACATTTGATTTATCCCAAATTATGCATCAGAAATTTTCCGTAGGCATCCAGAAAAACAAAAACCTACATAGCCACTGTTAACATAAATAACCACAGAGAACACAAAGGAATACTGTGTGTTTTTACTTTCATTTTCTTTGTGTTCTCCGTGTATCTCTGTGTTCTTTGTGGTTAAATTTTTCACCACAGAGAACACAGATAAATAAACCAATTTAAAAACGTCTTCAACCCGGTTTAATGCAATTGAGGTAAAATAGCTGTTTGAACCCAGGTGGTTACTTCATATAATCGGCTTTAATACAGAAATGAAAATGAATTTGCATTATATCCGGTTGTCTATTGCATAATTTGGGTTAAAAAATGTTGTATCAGGAAATGTACAAATTAGAATACAGAAATTGGG
>CALEWF010000016.1 GCA_937925455.1 uncultured Flavobacteriales bacterium
TAATCACTGCCAATGTTTCCGGGATGCGTTACAGGATTTCCTCCCAAGGTAGTTACTTCACCTGCAGTGTATGCTTCATACAGTGAATAGCGATCTTTTAATACCTTTTGGTTGGCATCGAAACGATCTACCCTTACTCCCACATTGAAGATTATATCTTTAAATGAAAACTTATCCATAATATACCCTGCCATGTAGTTGGGCTGATATGGAGCAATGGGGCGGGTATAATTTCCAAATTGATCACGGGCAGTAAAGAATTCTTCAAAACTTGAAGAACCTGCTTTGTTGCCATAAGCATCGTACCCGTAATAGGTTACCAAGTTAGCACCCTGATTTAATAATTCATCGGGTGAAAACATATCTAACGTTAAGAAATTAGGGTCTAAGGCATCAACGTTCAAGATATCGGTTCCACTCGTTGACAAACCCAATTTTTCTCTTAGACGATAATCAAAATAATATTGGCCTAATCCAAAACCGGGACGATTAGGATCTGCAATGTATAAGGGATTATAGTTAATAGTATCCTGATATACACCTAAGTTATTATACACCGCAATCGGGTTGGAAGTATCAATCTCCCCTAAGTGAGAGTTCGTGAATTGACGGGCTAACCTCCACAAGGCAATTGGAGCTAAACTATATGCATTGTCTGTGCGTTGCTCAAATTCAAATCCAATTTGAATATCATGGTCTTTTAATGCCATGGAACCTTGTGCTACAATTCGGAATTGGTTATTGTTGGTCATACTGTATCTATTGGCTTGTGTACCTACATGATTCCACAAATTATACACAGTTCTGGGAGCAAATCCATTCAGTAATCCTCCAAAATTCTGAATGGTAGGCAGGTCAATGGTGAACAATGGATCGGCGGCATAGAAGTTAAAATATTGACTATTTATTGCTGCAGAAGTTTCATTAAATGAAGCCGGTGTATAAGTTACCCCAAAATCACGCAAACCAGAATACAGCCAACCTGATTTGTTTTCCTTGGGATCAAATCCAAAGACGTAGGTGGGTATTCTATTTATATCAAAACGGCCATAATATCCGTAGTTAAAGAAATTATTCCGATGTGTTGGATTTTGGGTAAGGTCATTACCTTGCAAATAATCCACCTGTAAAGATACCATGGCATTTTTGAAGGCACGATTTTTACCGGTGGTATCACGAGCCGGTTCAAAACGTTGAGTAATACGTCCCCATACATTCCAATTGGTACCTTGACTTTGAGGATTGTTTTCCCAGTTAAATAATGCATATGCATAAGTAAAATTTCTTCCCTGATTAGCGTTGAAGAAACCACCCACTGTAAAAATGGTATTTTTAGCAAGGTTGAAATCCAATTTAGCTTGTGCATTGATGTACATCGAAGCCACATTTTGACGAACTGCTACTTTTTCAAAATCACTCATGCGCAAAAATTCTGAATTCAAACGAGTACCCGATTGAAAACCAGAAGCAAGTCGAATGGGTTCCTGTAAAAGACGCTGTTTCACATCATCTTTTACTTTCCAGATTCCGCCGGCAACCGGACGAGGGTCTTTAACATAGTTTCCTTCTACCGTAGCAAGAAATCCGGCTACCGGACGTGCATTTTTTTTGCTTTTTACTATGGGACCTCCAATGGCACCGCTAAAAAGATTATCCCCCCAATTATCTAAAAACTGAGAAGTACGAGCTTCGATAGCACCAAAATATTTGTTTGGAATAGAACGGGTAGTTACCAGGATCAAACCTCCGGTTACATCTCCAAAGCTGGCCGGTACACCTCCTAATACTACCTGAGTTTCTTCTACGGCTTGTTGAGGCAGATTAGCGGTCGCTCCGCGAATTTTTACACCATCCACAAACACGGTGGCCGCAGAACGAGCACCACGAATGTTACCAACTTCTCCATCGCGTGAAAACACACCACCTACGGTGGTAGCAGCCGAAAGCGGATCACGGGATGGAAGCTTCAAAATTTCATCACGGGTGATCGTTTTACGAACAGAGGTTTCGTCTTTTTGAATTAGAGGAACTACTTCTGCTTCAATTTTTACGGTACCTAAATCAATCACCGAAGTACTCATCACCGCATTGAGGAATGTAATGTTACCACCACCTTCTACACGTACATTAGTTTTTTTGGTAGTTTGGTATCCGGTTGAAGAAAATACAACAGTATAAGTACCGGCAGGAATCCCTTTAATCCAGTATTTACCGTCAAAATCCGTTGCATCACCACGAACCTGTACGCCATCTTTTTCAATTACAACAGCGGCAAAGGGAACGGGCTCTCCTTTATCATCCTTTACTTCACCCTTCAGTTCCCCCATGGTATTCTGAGCTACCACAGCCCATTGCATTCCCATGATTAGCCCGATTGAGTACAGTAACTTTTTCATCATATCAACTTATGTTTATTTTTTGTTACAGTTCGGTTAAATTTTTAAGTCGGTAAAAGTAGTCAATTAAGGGTTTTTAACAAATGTTCCCTTAAATTTTTTTTTACCTCTCTGTTATTGAAGCGCTTTGGGCCTACCCAGCACCTCTGAAATCACGATTGCCTGCTTCCAATCATCCACTTTAAAGCGGGCTTCATGGCTTTTTTCTTCCTCTACCATAATCCATCGCAGGTTTTTATTTCGATGATCGTCTTCATCACTGATGATCTCTTCCAGCGATTCATTGTCTGATTCATATTTCCCAACTTCATACATGGGCTCTTGAGAAAATACTCTCTCTTTCTTATATTGAGGTTGTTGGGGAGCATGTTTCTTAAGCATTTCATCCATCATCTCCTGAAACGATTTTTCGTTGCGGGTTGTTTTTTGCGTACGAGGCGATTGTGCTTTTTTGGGAGAAGACGAGTTTTTTTTATCTTTTCTCAACAAGCCCCCCACTAAGCTGAGAATGATAAATAGAACGTAAATTATGGTTGAGAAATCTTCCATCTTTCGAGATTTTATTATGATTACAATTTCAAATTTAGATTTCGAAACTATGTAATCCAATAACAAAATCAGGGATATGTGGAAAAAAATAAACGAACGAATCCCTCAAAAAACATCTAACAATCTAATAATCAACTATTAAAGTATTACATCCAGTAACATTTGTCTGAATTTATGGTTTTATTCTGGACATTGAAGGGTTTGATTTTCTTTTTTTGTTTCTTTTAGAATACGGATTTTCCCATCGTTTTTGTTGTGATGCGATAAATTCCTTTTTGGTTTTCTTTAAATTTTTCTTCATCCGTTTTCTTACTTCAGGGGTTTGTAAAGCCAAGTGTTTTCTTCGAAGTTTTCTTTCAGCGCGGGCATACTCTCTTTTTTCTTTTTGTTCTTTTCGTAGTTTTTTTCGTTCTGCTTTTCTGTCAACCCCAATAATCTTATCAATCTGACGCTTTTCACGTTTCGTCATTTTATCTCGGTAGGTTTTTCTCCGGTTAATAAAATCTTTGGTTTGCAATTTTTTCCGTTGATGGGGAGTTAAATTTTTTTTTCCATGCTTGTATTCATCGGGAACATCTTTTACGGTTACACGTTCCTGTTTTTTACTTACCTTTTGGGCTACTACATATGCCGGAATAAAAAAGATCAGGCAAAGCAGCAAAGGCAATCTTTTTAGCAAAAATCTATTTATAAATAATCTTCGCATTATAAATAATCTTCGCACCTTTATATCGTATTATTTCTGCACCCGGTTGTAAAATAAACTTACTGCCTTTATGAATTATTATTTTACTTCCTTTTTTCATTTCAAGTTTAGCACCAGCTTCCAACACTAGCTCACTTTCATTTTTCAGTTCGATGCTTGAATTGTTATCCAAACAAATGTATGCATTATTAGAAGCTGTAAATTGGGTTTTATCCGACATCCAATAGGTTCCATCCAATTTTTCTCCACGCTTAAAATGAAAGGTGGGAGATTCACTTCGATCCAATAAAATTTTTTTTCCGGAAAGTACATGTAATGATGGTTTTTGAACATCAAACACATGAGGGCTTAAACGAATATTTCCACACCAACGCACCGATTGATCCACCGCGTAATCGTCCCAACGAATCAATACTTCAATGGCGGGTTCTCCATCTATTAAAATATTTTCACGAAGAATTTCAATGGATAGTCCATTCAGCCATATGGTACGATTTTCAAAACTGCTTTTTGCATCATTTTCTTTAAAGTAAAAACGATTGAATTCAAAATCGGTAGCATAAGTATAAACTGGCACCGGTGCAGGATTGGAAGCTATGTATAGTTTTGTTTTTCCATTTCGCTTGCAAAAAGCATCGTCTTTGTCTCCATTGCGATGGTAATTAAATATCACAGTATCTCCCACTAAATCGCATAATCCGGGTTGTAGCTCATCACCCTGATAAAGCACACCATCCTGATTAGAATCAATAAAACGAAAAAGATCAGAATGGCCTGTAAAGGGATTCGGCTTACTGGCAGATATATCAAATGGCAAACAGGTATTACCCCAACTACCACATCCTGCATGTGGTACAGGTTGTTTATCATAACTATAAGCATAATCATAATTACCTTCGGCAGTTAGCGGAAGCAACCAGCTTGCCAATCCATTAGGGTGCTGTGGGTTTGATGAATAAATATCTTTTCCTTCGCGTTGATCTTTTCCTACCTGTATGTAAGAATACAATCCCGGTGTACCAAAGGGGGCATCGGGATAAAAATCTTCACATGAATTATCTACACCATTTATATATTTATCGAATCGTGTAGTAAAACTTCTGTATTCGAGCCATAGGTATTGATTTTTTACATCACCATTTTTTTGCCAAATAATATAAGGTAGTTTAATACGAATGGCATCGCTGGTTTTAACGTGGTCGCGAAGAATAAATCTTCCTCCCTGTGGAAGAGAATCGAGTGTTAAATTTTCAGTATTTACCTCATTAAACGCAGTATCGAGCGATGAAATTAAAAAGCGTTTTTGAGGATTTTTCCAACGCATCATCCATCGGTCCCAAGCACAAACAGCCTGCATAGTAGCTTCTAATTGCCCGGTTAAACCATAGTTATATGGAATACACAAAAAAGTATGCACCCCTCTTCCGCCCCCCGAATGCCAATGGTTTCCCCCAAAAATAGCATGTAAATGCTCTGCAATGGTTATAAAAAAACCATGCTCATCACCCCAGGAATTATTAAACGAAGCGGCTGTATTTACTCCTTTCATGCCACAAAAAGGAATACCCCGAACTGGTGTAACCCCATACCCAGAGTTATCCCATGTATTATAGCCGTTTAAAAAACGGTTATTTCGCCAAATCAAATACACCAAATCAATTTTCCCATCAGAAACTTTAGGTTTGGGTAATCCCTGCGGAGCTTCGCTCCAACGGTCAAAATCTTGTAGTCTGTATCCATGTGCAGTTAATAATTCTCGGTTAGCATACTTGCTATTTATAATTTGAAGTACCTGATCCAAATTTAGACCTTGCTTGATTTGATGACAGGGGACTTGAATTACCTCCGATAAATAATCTCCCAATAATACATACGTCCCAAACGATGCTTCATGATAATAGCCGGTAATATATCCCTTGGGGGAATCTAAAATCTCGTGATCTAAATAAACACCGGCATTGGCTGGAAGCCCCCGGGTGCCATCGGGATTTTGTGTCCATTGACCGGTAAATTCATCGGGAAGGTCTTTGGGGCAAGGACCGTCGGCATAATTTACTTCGCAAAAAATAATTAAAGCCCGAACTGTATCAGAGGTTGGTAAACTTACCCCGTGATGAATGGAATACTGAGCCAAAGAAGAAACTGATAAACCTCCAGCAAAAAAATAAAGGGTAAAACCTACAAATCGTTGTATAATACATACGAATCTCTGACCTAAGGAAGTTATCTTTGTCATAATCATCGAAAGATACAAAAAATGAACCCTTTTTTTAGAGTATTGACCATAATAGCATTCATCACATTATTATTTTTACGATGTGGTCAGTATCCGGCCAATATTCCTTATGTTCCGATAGATATAACCATTAGCACATTGGATCCACAATTTGTTTCCTTGCAGGCAGTGGGAGGTTGGGCATATTTAAACGGCGGCTCCAGAGGGCTTATTTTATATCGGGCATCTATTGATCAGGTGAATTGCTACGAAAGACATTGTCCTTATGACACTGAAAATCCCTGCGGTAAAGTGAGCGTGGATAGTACTGGATTGTTTCTGGTAGATAATGATTGCTATGGTGCAGGGTGTGGTTCAAGATTTAATTTAATCAACGGAACTGTAGTTGACGGTGTAGCTATTTATCCGCTAAAACAATACAATACCAGTTTTGATGGCGCCCTGATTAGGGTATTTAATTAATTCTAACATGAACGAAACCGGATATGAAAAACTCCTTCGCTGGTGTTTGTATCGAGAACGTTGCATTTATGAGACCCGTTTAAAATGCAAAGAGCTGGGAATTGATGCAGAAGAAACCGAAAAAATTATCTCACGACTCATTCAGGAAAATTACCTCAATGAAATTCGGTTTGCCACCCAATATGTGCAAAGTAAATCAGCAATTAAAAAGTGGGGCCGTCAAAAAATACTTTTTGAGCTTAAACGCAAAAAAGTTGATCCAAATATTATTGAACAAGTTATAAGTAGTATTGAAGATGAACACTATCAAGAAACTCTTTTTTCATTAGCAGAAAAAAAATGGAATAATTTAAAAGAGCCACATCGTGATAAAAAAAAGTTGAAACTTCGAGCTTATTTACATCAAAAAGGATATAGCAACCAAGAGATACAAGCAGTGATTAAAGCATTAGATAAAAAATAAAAAGCCCGGCATGCCGGGCTTTTTAGATTGATTTATATCCCTTTGATTATTTCACCACGATACGTTGCACCTTGGTGTATTCACCGGCCTGTATAATCATCATATAAGTTCCAGCAGGCTGACCAGAAAGATCAAAAACGGAACTAAATAATCCGACATGGGTACCCATGTTGCGGCTGTAAACGATTCTGCCGGCAAGATCTACCATGCGAATATGAATATCTTTAATCCCATCAAAAGCAAACTGAACATACACTTCTCCTTCTGTAGGATTTGGATAAACATTCAGTTGCTGAATGGCTTCTTCATCCAAACTATTAAACTGAACATCTATAGTAATCACCTGAGAAGCTGTAGCCGTGTTACCGCATTGATCTGTTACAGTCAAAACCACGGTATATGTACCTTCATTAGCATAAACGTGAGTTGGATTTATATCGTTTGATGTGTTTCCATCACCAAAATCCCATGAATAAGTTACTCCATTTGTTGAAGTATTATTAAACATTACAGAGAAGAAACTATTGGTAGAAGTAAACGAAGCAGTAGCAGATGGATAGTTCGTTACAATAACTGTATCGGTAGCCAATCCACATCCACTTACAACTTGAACAAAATAGGTGGCAGGTAAATTGGTAGTAATAGTAGGAGTAGTTTGGAAAAATGGACTCCAATTATAGGTAGCACCGTTGATAAATGGAGCACTGAGCGTAATAGTGTCATTTGTACACTTTATGATATCAGGTCCCAGCGTAAAGTTTGCAGTAGATATAAATTCATCAGCTCCAATATCGGGTGTAGAAGCACTTCTTGGGTCATTATCAAAATCATTAGTTATACCAATTACAGGAATACCCGCACCATCTAATTCAGCTCTACAAGTATGCAAATCTTCTCCGGTAAAGTTTGGATTTACCGAAAGTGAATTTCCATCAAAACCTGTTGCATTTAGCCAATCAGTAATACTTGCAAACGATGTTGTTCCTTCAATTGAAACATTACTGCCTGCCACAAATAAATTGTTGTAATTGGAAGCATTGATGTATGCTCTATTTTCAGCATTTACAGCTACACCAGTTCCAGAGTTCACTAAGTTATTATTCCAAATATTAATTCCGCTGGATGACCCATTAAACAATCGTAGTGCTGCTGTTTCATTGTTAGCACTTAATACATGCGCAGAATTGAATACTACATTGGTATTAGTAACATCTTGCAATGCAATAGCTTCGCTGTATGTACCATTAATAACAGAACCCATATAAACCATGTTGTTAGCAACCAAGGTCGGGTTAGAAGCATTTGCATCTATGTTCACCAAATTAATTCCAAAACCGGCTTGACGTCCGTTTACATAATTACCAGTTATAACCGCACCATTGATAGCTTGTTCGATATCTAAATGGAATATATTACCAATGCCATTGGTTGTATCTGAGAATATATTGTTCTTAGAAACCTCCGGACGAATTTGATACACTAATACCAACCCTGCCTGATAATAATCGGTGATAATATTTTCATTGATTTTTAAACCGGATTCATAAGAAGAAGTATTTTCACCAAACAACCAAATAGCACGAGAACCGCCACGAATAGTATTGTTGCGAATAATCAAATTATTATCATTTCCTGCTGTAGAATTAATGGTGTGCTTATTAGCATCTACAGCAGCAGCTAACGTATCACCAATAATTTGGTTATTTTCAATGATAATATTATTAGCACCATTTCCTAAACGAACAGTAGTTGAGAAGAAAGATGTATTGCGTAACGTTAAACGATTCAGGGTAACGTTATCGGCCCCATTAAAATCAAACAGGTAATTGGATGCCGAAGAACTTGGAGCAAAATCAACAATTACATCATTGGCATTTAAACTTTCTGATTGGAAAGTTACTCGATAGTTAGCTGAACCAATGATCGGATATTGACTTATAGAAACCTGTTCATTGTATAATCCGGGACGAATATTAAAAATTACATCATTACAAATTCCTCGTGTCATTAAAGCATTCACTGCATCTGCTATTGTATTGAAATTAGGGGAAGTGCCTCCAATAGTATATATACCACTCAATGCATTATACACTACAAGATTAACCGTATCATTTCCATCAAATTCGTCTGTATTACCATTTGGATTGGTTGCCCAAACTTTTAATATGTCTCCGTCATTAAAGTTAACAAAACCAATATTTACAATATCAGTTTGTCCGGAAGTAAGAGTACCCGTCCAACTATAAGTAGTAACAATCGAACCATTAACCTCTACAACAATATCAGCCGAGGTTAGCGGATTTTGACCTTGAGTGGTAAGAACCACTATAAGCGTATCGTCAACGTTACAAGAAGTAGAAGGCGCTTGCGTTGGTGATAATATAGCAGCAATTCCGGCATCTTCATTTGGTAAAGGACGAATGTCAACCAAATAATCTTCTGTTTCGCCCCATGTATAGGTACCACAGGGTTGAGTAGTTGCAGCGGAACCAAATTCCCGGCACACTACACGCATACCGGTTACACCAGTTAAGGCACTTAATGGTATAGTAATATTACCTGTAATAGAATTTTGAATAGCACCTGGCAACGAACCACTTAAAACAACTTCGGCCGGGTCTTGATAAATACCATCTTGATTATAATCAATATACACTTCTACATACCGACTGTAAAATCCACTTCCTTCACAATCACGGGTACTGATGGCCGATGAATAAGATACTGATTTAAATAACGTTGGAGTTGGCAATGAAGTAAAATTTTGATATCCACTACACAAACCAAAACTTTGGTTTACAAAATCTCCGATACGTACCGTATCAACATATTCGTCTGCGGTGCTTGTTGCAGCGGAGGCACAGTAACATGTATAATGAGGATTAACATTTATCAATAATGCCGCCGAGGTATCACTTTGACCCGAACACGTTAAATATGCTCTAACATAAGCATTACTTGTAAATGAAGTGGAATAAGATGCATTAGTTGCACCCGGAATATTAACAAAAGTTCCAGGATTACCGGTTGGTGAACTTTGCCATTGATAAGTTAAACCAGAGCCTGTTGAACTACCTGAAAGTGATAAATTGATGATGGCAGATGGACATACCGGATTGGATGAAGCCACTACTGTTCCAGCGGTTGGAGGAGCTGAGCAAGGCGTTAGAGCTATTACATTAAAATCATAATCTTCTGCCTCACCATAGCTTACTGATGCACAAGGATCTGCTGGAACAGCAGCATATTGGCACCGAACTCTCATTCTTGTTATACCCGGAATAGCCGTCATAGGAACCGTAACACTACCAGTAAACACTCCGGTACCACTTGTTCCAGAATTCCATACATCTTCCCCTGCATCAACAAAATCACCATCTTGATTCCAATCTACCCAAATTCTAAAACCTTGCCCCCAACTTGGTCCTGATTGTACGGATATGTTAATACTTCCTCCCTGATTTTGAGATACTGTTTGAGTAAAATATTGATAATTACCGGCTGAGCATCCACTGGCGTTATTCGTAATATTTGAAATCCCTCCAGTAGTAGAAAAATTATTAATAAAATCTCCAGATGAACACGCTGAACTATAAACCGGATTGCAATATTGGGCGAAATTTATCTGCAAGGTATTTAATCCAATCAGTAAGGATAATACAGCATAAAGTTTCTTATTCATGACTTATTTTTTTAAGGTTTATTTATTAGAAATAATGAGTTTTTTAAAAATGCTTTTATTCTCCAAGGTTAAGATATAAGTTCCGGAAGATAGATTTTTCAGGTCTAGTACAAATAAATTTTGAGTAATCCTTGTTTGGCTGACAACTTTACCAGCAACATCCATAATATACAAGGTATTTCCTATCAACTTATCACTTACATTGATAGTAACAAAATCTGTTGTAGGGTTTGGAAAAACAAAGAACATAGAAGATTCGCTTTCTTCTTCTAATCCAGCTACACTTGGGTTTATTACAACTATTTGTGTAGTTACCGCACTATCTCCGCATTCATTATAGGCAGTAAGCGTAACTGTGTAAGTTCCATTTGTAGGATAAATATGATTAGGACTGGATAAATTCGATGTATTTCCATCACCAAAATTCCAGTGATACGACGTAGCATTGGATGATGTATTGTTAAATAATACTGTAAAGAAATTTTGTGAGTAATTAAAACTTGCCACAGGTAACGACGTATTGCTTACAATAACGGTATCAAATACATATCCGCATCCATGAACTACTTGTAAAATATAGATACCTGGTTGTGTAACAGCAATTGTAGGTGTAGTCTGAAAAGTTGGACTCCAATAATAATTAGCAGAAGAAATCTGCTCTGCACCTAGTATTACAGTATCCGATGGACATTTTACAATATCCGGACCTAAGGTAAAGTTTTGATTGCTCATAAATTCATCTGCTCCAATATCTGGTGTTTGGGCATTACGAATATCTCCATCAAAATCAATGATAATTCCGGCAATCGGTGTACCGGCATTGTCTAATTCAATACGGCAGGTATGCAAATCCGTACCTGTAAAGTTTGGATCTACCGATAATGAATGAGCATCTTTTCCAGTAGCCGCTTGCAGTGCTGCCAGGTCAGCGACATTACTTCCCACTCTAACAAAATTAGCTCCTGTTGTAAAGAAATTATTATAATCAGACTGATCGATGTAAAACTCCGACTCACTGTTAACCGCATAACCAGCACCAGAATTGACTATATTGTTATTCATCAAATTAATTCCAGAAGATTGACCATTATAGATACGAATCCCCGCCGCAGTAGAGGTAGCTGCCATGGTATGAACAGAATTAAACACCACATTCGCATTGGCACAATCTTGTATAGCAATACCATGACTATTCGTAGGAGAACCAACATTGCCCATGTAAACAAAATTGTTTGCTATTACAGATTGATTTGCAGGATTAGCATCTACATTCAATAAATTTATTCCAAATCCACCCTGATTGCCTGATATATTATTACCTGCTACAACAGCTCCATTCAGTGTATTTTCAACATCTATATGAAATACATTTGTATTACTATTACCAGGTTCAGTAAATAATGTATTTTTAGAAATCTCAGGACGATTTTGATAAACTGCAACAATAGCAGCCCCGTAATAATTACGAAATGTATTATTGGTAATTTTCAACCCTTGTTCTACATTTAAATCGTCTATGCCAAACATCCATATTCCAAAAGAACCACCAACTATTTCATTGTTTAATATATGAATGTTATCGTCAATACCTCCGGTTGAAACAATGGCTGATTTATCTATTGTATTAAAGCTAGCCAAACTATCACTATATATTTTACAATTCTGAATAGTAATATTTTGATTTCCACCTAAAAAATTGATCACACCAGCATATGTAGAAGTATTTGATAACGTAAGATGTTTTAAAATTACATCATGGGTTTCTTCAAATCCAATTACATAATTATCGGTCATGGTTGGAAAGAACTCTATTTTAACATCTGCAGCATTTTGTGTTTCAGCTTGAATAGTTACATTATAATTTCCTAAAGAAGCATAGTCATTTATCAAAACCTGTTCAGTGTATGTACCACTCCGCAAATTAAAAGTTACATTCCCGCAAATGCCTCGCATTTCCAAATCTGCAATAGCATCGTTTAAGGTGTTGTAATCTGGACTTGTTCCATATACAGTGTAAACTCCATTTAATGCGTTGTATAACGTAACTTCTATTGTATCGTTTAGGTTTACAATATCAGCCACCCCATTGGGATCAGACACCCATATTTTTAAAACATCCATATCATTGAACGTAGCAGTACCTACCACCACGTTTTGACTGGTTCCGGGAGCAATATTACCTGTCCAGTTGAACGTAACAGGTGCTCCTCCATTAATTGTATAATGAATATTGGCAGAAGTTAAAGCAGAAGTACCGTATTGATTAACCAATGCAACTTCAATGCTATTGCTTAAAGAACAAGCCGGCTGCTGCGGTGAAACCAGCGCAGAAATTCCAGCTTCATTAGCTGGTTGTGGTAAAATATTTACAATATAGTTTTCTGTTTCTCCCCATAGATAAGTTCCACATGGATTTACATTGGCAGGTGCTCCCGTTTCTTGTAGTACAACACGCATACCGGTCATACCGGTTGCAGCAGTTAAAGGGATATTCACAACTCCCGTAAAATCTTGCTGTGGGTTACCTGGTGAAGAAGGTCCGAATTCAAATACTATTTCGTTTGGCAAATCATAGGTTCCGCTTTGGTCAAAGTCAATAAATACCCGACCCGAACGGGTATATGTACCTCCACAAGTACCTGCCCTCACTAATATAGGATAAGACAATCCTAAAAATAATTGACCAACAGGAGAATTAATATTTGTAACAGTTTCGCAGGTAGCTGGATTAGATACATAATCAATATTGGAAATACTTACCCGATCAATTTTTGAATCAAGGGTTGAAGAAGCATTTGATGCACAATAACAATTATAAAAGGGTGCAATAGAAACCAACAATGAAGCGGTAGTATCATCCTGCCCGGAACATGTAACAATACAACGATAATAAGCATTGGTAAAGATAGATGTGGTGAATGAATTACTGGTAGCTCCGATTATATCTGTAAACGTAATATCATCAATTGATTCCTGCCATTGATAAGATAAACCACTACCCGTTGTGCTGCCAAAAAGAGTTAATGTAATAGAAGAACCAGTACACACTGGATTTTGAGAAGCTACAACCGTACCGGCTGTGGGTGGAGCAACACAAGGCGTAGGTGGTGTTTGTAAGGTCCATTGGCAAGTATAACAAGAAAAATCACTACTGCATCCGGGAGGGGCAGAAGCAAATACAGCTGAATAATAAGTGCCAGAAGATGGAGCTGTAAAAACTAATGGATTAGGACCAAAAGCAACAGGAGTAGACGTTGCATCATACACGGTAATATAATTGGCATTAGGACCAGTGTAAGATACCTCATAATAATTTCCAGCCGTTACACCGTTGATAGTTGAACGTTCTGTACCTGCATAAGCACATGTTGTAACGGTTACTGTTTGACCAATAATAGTTGGTGCTGATGCGGTACCATAATTTGACCCGGGAAAAGGGCATTGAGCATAAACAACCCAAATATTCAGTAAAAAAACAACATCGAGATAAAATAGCTGTTTGTAAAGTTTTTTCATGGTATTTTGTTTAAAATTGAAGCTAATTTAATACAATTATAACATTCGCTAAAAATTATTTTGTTGAATAATCAAATAAAAAGTTAAAACATAGATTAATTATATTGATATTCAAAGTTTTATTCTACAGCATCTAATGCAGTCTGATTATTCCATTTATTCAATGTACATTATTTCGTGTTAATTTTGGCAAAATTTAAACAGAACAATGATTGAAGAGTTAAAAAAAACATACAATCCCGGTCAGGTAGAACCCAAATGGTATAATTACTGGATGCAGCATGAATTGTTTCGCTCGTTTCCAGATGAACGGGAGCCATACACTATTCTAATTCCCCCTCCAAATGTTACCGGCGTTCTACACATGGGACATATGCTAAACAATACTATACAAGATGTGCTAATTCGTAAAGCCCGGATGGAAGGCAAAAATGCCTGCTGGGTGCCCGGCACCGACCATGCTTCCATAGCTACCGAAGCCAAAGTGGTGGCCATGCTTCGCGAAAAAGGCATCAAAAAATCTGATTTAACACGGGATGAATTTTTGAAATATGCTTGGGAGTGGAAAGATAAATATGGGGGAATTATTCTGGAACAATTAAAAAAGCTGGGGGCTAGCTGCGATTGGAATCGTACCCGTTTTACGATGGATGATACATATTACAGGGCGGTAATAAAGGTCTTTGTGGATTTATTTAATAAAGGATACATATACAGAGGTCTTCGTATGATCAATTGGGATTGCGAAGCAAAAACTGCTTTGTCAAACGAAGAAGTTATCTACAAAGAAGAAGGTGAAGTTTCGATTCTTTATAGTATTAAATATAAACTTAAAAATTCTGATGAATTTATAGTCATAGCCACCCAACGTCCTGAAACTATTATGGGCGATGTAGCCATTGCCGTTAATCCAACCGATGAAAGGTATCAACATTTAATTGGGAAAAAAGCATTAGTACCATTTATTCATCGTGAAATACCAATCATAGCAGATAATTATGTTGAAAAAGAATTTGGTACCGGATGTCTCAAAGTTACTCCAGCTCACGATGCAAATGACTATGAAATTGGATTACGCCATAATCTTCCCGTTATAGATACCATAAATTTAGACGGGACCTTGAACGAAGCTTGCGAAATACCTGAATTTATTGGAAAAGATCGTTTTGAAGTGCGTAAACTGATGGTTGAAAAATTACGTAACGCAGGCTTGATTGTTGAAGAAAAGGAATTTATTACAAAAATCGGACGATCTGAACGAACCAATTCAGTAGTAGAACCAAAGCTGAGTGAGCAATGGTTTTTACGCATGAAAGAAATTTCTAAAAGGGCTTTGCAAGCAGTAGAAAACGAAGAAATAAGGCTACATCCGGCAAAATTTAAAAATACCTACCGGCATTGGATGGAAAATGTTCGCGATTGGTGTATTTCCAGGCAACTATGGTGGGGACACCGAATTCCTGCGTGGTATCTTCCCAATGGCGAATTTGTAGTGGCAGAAAATGAAGAACAAGCATTGCAATTAGCACAGCAAAAAGACCCTTCTCTATCCTTAGCCAACCTTAAACAAGATGAAGATGTGTTAGACACCTGGGCTTCATCCTGGCTTTGGCCTATAGCAGTATTTGATGGGTTTGAAGACCTGGATTTAAAAACCGGAAAATTATCACGCATCAATCCCGAATTAGCATATTACTACCCTACCGATGTACTGGTAACAGCCCCTGAAATTCTGTTTTTCTGGGTAGCACGCATGATAATAGCTGGTTATGAATACATGGATAATAAACCATTTAAAGACGTTTACCTTACCGGCATTGTTCGCGATAAGTTGGGCCGAAAGATGAGCAAATCACTGGGCAATTCACCAGACCCATTGGAGCTTATTGAAAGATATAGTGCTGATGGTGTTCGGGCGGGCATGCTATTCAGTTCACCGGCCGGTAACGATTTGTTGTTTGATGAATCGTTGTGTGAGCAAGGGCGAAACTTTACCAATAAAATATGGAATGCCCTGCGATTGGTAAAAGGATGGGAAGTAAACCCTTCCTTAACAACTTCTGCAGGTAACAAAATTGCGGTAAAATGGTTTGAAAGCCGCTTTAACCAAATACTTGAAGAAGTTAACGACTTATATGCCAAATTCAGAATGAGTGAAGCATTAATGGCAACTTACAAACTCATCTGGGATGACTTCTGTTCGTGGTATCTTGAAATGATTAAACCGGCTTTTGGCCAACCCATGGATGAACAAACCTATAAAACAACCCTCCAGTTCTTTGAAAACTTAATGAAATTGCTACACCCACTGATGCCATTTATTACCGAAGAAATATGGCACCGCCTTAAAAAACGTGGTGAAAAAGAAAGCATCATGCTGGCAGCCTGGCCACAAGCATCTTCGATAAATAATGAATTGCTCAGCCAATTTGAAATATTTACCCAAATAATTAACCAAATCAGAAATTTCAGAAAATCAAAAAATATCGCACCCAAAGAAACTTTACAGCTTTTCGTCGTTGGGGAAAATGAAAGCATCACTGCTTTTGAACCCATCATTTGTAAATTAGGAAATATAGAAAGCATTCAACATATAAAAGATAAAAAAGTAGAGCAGGCATTTGCATTCGTAGTGGGAAATATAGAATGCTTCATTCCCTTCACAGATACGGTTGATTTGGATGCGGAAAAAAAACGTATTCAAAAAGAAATTGATTATTTACAAGGATTTTTAAAATCGGTTTCTGCTAAATTGAACAATCCGGGATTTATAGCTAAAGCTAAGCCGGAAGTGGTAGCCATGGAGCAAAAGAAAAAAGCAGATGCTGAAAATAAAATCAGCATGTTGCAAAATCAGCTCGAATTACTTCAACCCATGAATAAATAATATGCTGACAGTATCATGGTTTTATGAAACATTCGTCCACGTGCTGCATGAATGGACTTTCATGGTGCTGGCCGGCAGTTTTTTTATTGTAACCTGGATGCTTAAAACCGGTGGAATTTACCTTACTGGTTTTCAAAAATTCAAGAAGTGTGTATTTCTTACACTTTTATCAAACCTCATTTTTTGGGTAGGATTATTTACTGTACTTTTTTTTAAGTTCAAGCCATTTGCTTCCGTTCAGGAATTTATAGGAATAGTGACGGGAGCTGCTGTGGGACTGGATATACTTTTTGTAACTATTTTCTCACGAAGAACCTCATGGTTGAACGGAATACTTGGTATTTTATTAGCCGATAGCTTAATCATAGTTAGTATATCTCTATTTTTTGCATTTCAATTTTACCTGCTTGCATGAAAGGACGGGTATTAAAATCAACGGGGAGCTTTTACAAAGTTTTTGTAGATGATAAAATCTTAGACCTAAAGCTGGGCGGGCGGTTGAGGCTGGAAGAATTAAAACACACCAATCCAGTCTCAGTGGGTGATGAAGTAGAAATTTCAGAAGAAGGGTTAATCATAGACATTCTTCCCCGAAAAAATTATTTAATTCGTAAATCAACCAACCTTTCTAAACAAACTCACATTGTAGCTTCCAACATAGATCAACTTTGGATTGTAGCTACTTTAAAAAACCCCAGAACATCCACCGGATTTATTAACCGTATATTAGTAACTGCTGAAGCATATGCTATACCAGCCGGTATTTTATTCAACAAAAAAGACTTATTACAAGATGATGATTTGGAAGATGCTCAATACTTAGCCGATGTATTTTCTTCGCTGGGCTATCCTACCTACCTAATTTCTTCTTTTGATGAAAAAGACATTGCTTTCGTACGAAAACAATTAAAAGACAAAACATCATTGTTTACCGGTCATTCAGGTGTTGGAAAATCTTCGCTGCTCAATGCGTTAGACGCTTCTTTAAAACTACGAACCGGTGAAATATCCAAAAAATTTAACAAAGGTAAGCATACTACTACGTTTGCAGAGATGCATCGGCTTAGTTTTGGTGGTTATGTCATTGATACCCCCGGTATTAAAGAATTTGGGCTGGTAAATATGGATAAAACGGAGATATGCTCCTACTTCCCTGAAATTTTAAAAATCAAATCCCAATGCCGATTCAATAATTGCCTGCACATTAACGAACCTGGCTGTGCGGTGATTGAAGCAGTAGAGAAGGGAGATATCGCTGGTTTCAGATATCTGGATTATGTAAACATGGTTGAATCAAACGAAGAATAATTCTGGAGGGTTTTGTGTAATTTTAACCACAAAACCTTAAAACGTGATTCAAATAAAAAATTATATTAACGGAACACTTGTTGATGCAATTTCCAATCAAAGGCTAAATAATATAGCGCCTGCAACCGGAAAAGTTTACAGCCAGCTACCAGATAGTGATGAACGGGATGTTGCAGCTGCTACTCAGGCAGCAAAAAATGCATTTTCTATCTGGAGCAGTTTATCTGCTGAAAAGCGAGGCGATTATCTCACTCAAATTTCTAAAAAGATTTTAGAAAAACTTGAATTTTTCGCTCAAGCAGAATCTATGGATAGTGGCAAACCTCTTTGGTTAGCCAAGCAAACTGATATTCCCAGAGCTGCGAGCAATTTTAAATTTTTCGGAACAGGAATTCAGCATTTTGCCTCTGAATCGCATTACATGGAAGAAACAGCCATCAACTATACACTGCGACGACCCATCGGTGTAGCCGGATGCATTTCTCCCTGGAACTTACCCTTGTATTTATTTACTTGGAAAATTGCACCTGCCTTGGCCGCAGGGAATACTGTAGTGGCAAAGCCTTCAGAACTAACTCCACTCACTGCATTTTATTTAAGTGAAATTTGCATAGAGGTAGGATTGCCTGCAGGGGTATTAAATATTGTACACGGTCTGGGGGCCAAAGTAGGAACCGCTATCGTTAAACATCCTGAAATTCCGGTGATTTCTTTTACTGGTGGAACAAAAACAGGTGAAGAAATAGCAAGGACTGCCGGTCCCATGTTTAAAAAACTATCGTTAGAATTAGGAGGTAAAAATCCCTATATTGTATTCAATGACGCTACCTTAGAAGATGCAGTAAATACAGCCATACGTGCCTCATTTACTAATCAGGGGCAGATTTGCTTATGTGGTTCTCGTTTATTTGTGCAACGCGATATCTATGAAACATTCAAAAATGAATATTTAAAAAAAGTAAAAGCTCTACGAGTAGGAAACCCTGCAGATGATAAAAATTTTATGGGTGCCTTAGTGTCAAAACAACACTTAGAAAAAATTGAATCGTATGTTCAATTAGCCAAAGAAGAGGGAGGTATAATTTTAACCGGTGGGAATCGTATTCAATTTCCAGGAGAATTAAGTGAAGGATATTTTTACCAGCCAACCGTTATTGAAGGACTTTCTTTTCAGTGCCGTACAAATCAGGAAGAAATTTTCGGACCTGTTGTTACTATACAACCTTTCGATACCGAAGAAGAAGTGATAGAGTACGCCAACAGCACTTCGTATGGATTAGCTTCCAGCATCTGGACAAATGATGTAAAACGGGCACATCGGGTAGCTGAAAAAATTAAAACCGGAATAGTGTGGATAAACTGCTGGATGCTTCGAGATTTACGCACCCCATTTGGTGGCATGAAAAGTTCGGGAGTTGGCCGTGAAGGCGGTTGGGAAGCGTTACGTTTTTTTACAGAACCTAAGAATGTATGCATAAAACTATAAGTGTAAAATATACACTTTGTAAAAATCTTAATATGATTCTATATTTTTCACTGGGATATATCCTGTTATCCTCGTGTAAAAGTAAAAATACATTCTCACACCATGCTGATTCTTATTATGCCCATGAATATATGGCAGTTTCAGCAAGGGAAGAAGCATCTAAGACTGGAGCTGCCATACTGGAGAAAGGAGGTAATGCTTTTGATGCAGCCGTTGCCATGCATTTCGTTTTAGCTGTTACCTATCCGCAAGCAGGAAACATCGGCGGAGGTGGATTTATGGTGGCCCAACCGGCCAGTGAAGAACCAGTAGCTTTAGATTTCAGAGAACAAGCTCCGGCTAAAGCACACGAAAAAGTATATTTAGATGAAGCTGGAAATGTCATTCCAGGAATGAGTATTCTTGGTCACAAAGCATCCGGGGTACCAGGTTCTGTGATGGGGATGTTTGAAATTCACCGACGATATGGCACAATGCCTTGGAGCGATTTAATTCAACCGGCCATTCATTTTGCCCTTCATGGATTTGTTCTTACAGAAAAAGATGTTACAGAATTGCAGGAAGTAATCGAAGAATTAGATTCAATAAACGGGCCTAACATTTTTACATATAAAAAATGGAAAGCCGGAGATACCTTAAAACAACCCGAATTAGCTGAAACACTGAAGCGGATTGCGCTATTCGGTCCGGATGATTTTTACCGCGGAGAAACTGCCCGACTCATTATTGAAGAGATGAAAAAACATGATAATTGGATTGATTCAATAGATTTAACAAACTATAAAGCCGTATGGAGAAAACCGCTCAAGGGTAATTTCTATGGTTATGAAATCATTACCATGCCACCTCCTAGTAGCGGAGGAATAGCACTATTGCAAATCTTGTTTATGTTAGAACAATGGAAAATACATACGCTTCCATTTCAATCACTACGATATATCGTTACCGTAGCAGAGGCAGAAAAATTAGCCTATGCCGACCGAAGCAAATACTTGGGAGACCCAGATTTTATACGTGTTCCCACCGATTCATTACTTTCAAAAAATTATTTAAATCAACGCATCCAAGATTATGGTACACCCACCAAAGTAACTCCGGCATCATCCATTCAACCCGGTAAAATCTTCGGATTTGAAAGTGAAGAAACAACACACTTTAGTGTGGTGGATAATAAAGGAAATGCCGTAAGTATTACAACTACCATTAACAGTGCTTACGGAAGCCGGGTAATTGTGAAGAGTGCAGGTTTTATTATGAATAACGAAATGGATGACTTTGCTGTAAAGCCCGGCGTAAAAAATCAATTCGGGTTAATTGGCGGAAAAGCCAATGCCATTAATCCCGGTAAACGTATGGTAAGTTCCATGACTCCAACCATAGTAAAAGAAAATGGGAAAATTAAAATGATTGTTGGTTCCCCTGGTGGCGCCACCATCATTACTACAGTTTTGCAACAACTGCTTAACGTATTAATATTTAAACAAGGAATGCAGCAATCATGCAATCATCCACGCTTTCATCATCAATGGATACCAGACTTTTTGTACTTAGAAGAATCATGGAAAGAAAAACAAAATCTACTCGATTCGCTGGGAATTGCCGGATATACAATTAAAATCAGACCACCCATTGGCAGGGTGAGTGCAATTTTACGTACCCATGATAACCGCTGGGAAGCCGGTGCCGACCGGAGAGGAGATAATGCAGCAGCCGGAAGATAAATTTAAATGGATTACAATATTTTAACTCAAATTATGCAATAGAAAACCAGATATAATGCAAAGTTATTTTCATTTCTGTATTAAAGTCGATTATATGAAGTAACCACCTGGGTTCAACCAATTATTTTGCTTCAATTGCAATAAATGTTATTTCAGATGTTTTTTAATTGGTTTATTTATCTGTGTTCTCTGTGGTAAAAAATTTAATCACAATGCACACAAAGAAAAAGTTATGACAGAAATTACCACACGCTGTGCCCTTTGTGTAAAACTTTGTGTTCTTTGTGGTAAAAAGCATTAAACCTGAATAGTAAACAAATTTTTTAACCACAAAGAACACAGAGATACACGGAGAACACAAAGAAAATGTAAGTAAAAACATACAGTATTCCTTTGTGTTCTCTGTGGTTATTTTTGTAACAGTGGCTACGTAGGTTTTTGT
>CALEWF010000017.1 GCA_937925455.1 uncultured Flavobacteriales bacterium
TGCCCCAAAGGGCGGTCTGCCGGGGATGGAAGTGGAAAGCCCGCAGGGGCGAAGCCCACAGGGCACGGGGAAGCGGGGCTGAGGGCACGAAGACACCGCTACCCCGATGCCCTGTGTGGCAGAGCCCCGAGGACTTGGAACGAACAGCCCCATGGGCAGCCTGATAATAACAAATTGTATTAAAAAACCAAGGTTAAATTACTATCGAACAAATGTGGTTTAAAATTTATTGCAGGTTAAATATCTTTTTTAAATAATCATTGAGCATGGTTTGATTAGGATCAAGCTGATTGCGAATTGCAATGAAGCGGTCCCAGTTGGGATAAATACGTTTAAATCCTTCGTAGTCAAGTGTATTCATTTTACCAAAATGCGGTCTGCCATTATATTTCCAAAATATTTTTTCTATGGTTTGAAAATAATCTTCATAAGGCATTCCCAAATACTGATGTACCGCCATATACACACAGTTGCGGCCGGTAGCCGGACTGATCATTATATCGTCTGCTTTGACGTATCGAATTTCCATGGGCATGTGCACTCTGAATTTTCGGTCGTGAATAGTTTTAACAATCTCCTCCATGCAGGCTTCAAACTTTTCACGGGGTACATTGTATTCCATTTCTTTAAAACGAACCCAACGCTTGGTGGCAAAAATCTTATGGCTCCAGTTTACCCATCGGCCTTTGGGTACATACTTAGCGCTGAATTTGGAAAAACGAGGTGTCCACCACGCCCAGTTTTTAGAAAGCTTACTTAAAATTTCGTATCCGATATTCTCAATCAATACATCATCAACTTCACGCCAAAAACCACCATCTCGGATGGGTTCCTGAGTTTCATTGACCAGTTTTAATTGAACTAAATTGGTGAACGGGAACCAGTAAAATTCAAAATTTCGATTATCGGCATTATATCGGTCAAAGTTTCCTATAGCATCTTCCAATGTACCACCTTTGGAAATATATTCCAGCTTAAAACTCTTCACCGTTTTAATTTTCATATCGGTAATTACTCCCAAAGCTCCCAACGAAACCTGCGCCGCCTTGAATAATTCCGGGTTATTTTTCTCACTTAAACGCATGATTTCACCTGCTCCGGTAACCAGTGTCAGCTCTTCAATCACTGTTGCCAACGTACCAAAATCGCGCCCTGTTCCATGAGTACCTGTTGAAAAAGCACCGGCAATAGACTGTACATCTATGTCGCCCTGATTAATCAAAGCCATATCCTGTTTATGCAGCAAATCAAACAAACGATGTAGTTTGGTACCGGCTTTTACCGCTGCTGTCATGGAAGAAGAATCGGTTTGAATCAATCCCTGATATTCATCCAATGAAATCAAAATATCATTGGTAGGAACTAAATGTGTCCAACTATGCCCTGAACCAATTACCCGTACCTTACGCCCTTGTTGATTGGCTTGGCGAATGATCTGAGCTACTTCATCGGTGCTTCGAGGATACTTCAAATCGCTTGGTGTACAGGTGTACGATTTACCCCAATTTTCAATAGTTTTTGACATAACAGCAATGAATTTTTACGAAGTTAATGAACATAGAACGAACAAAAAACTATTTTTGAGAACAAATCATATACACTTTGCATATCTTTTATTCTCAGCATATTTCAGGCAATATAATCCGGCTCGGAGAAGAAGAAGCTAAACATTGTTTCAAGGTGCTGCGGCATAAAGCCAATGATATCATCCTTATCACCGATGGTAAAGGGAAGCTGTATCGCTGTATGATAGAAGATCATCAACTTTCACAACATCGAATTCAAATTCTTAATACGCTGCAACCTCATGAACCAAGACCTTATTATTTGGAAATTGTGGTAGCGCCAACCAAAAACGCGGAGCGTATGGAATGGATGGTAGAAAAATTAACGGAAACTGGTGTAGATAAAATTCGATTTATTAAAACACAACGAACGGAAAAAGGAACACTAAAAATGGATAGGCTTCAAAACAAAGCCATTGCAGCCATGAAGCAAAGCCTTCATCATACCTTACCTGAAATTTCACCCATGATTGACTTTAATGATTTAATAAATGAAAAAACAGACGCTACCCAACTAATTGCTTGGTGCGACGAAAAGAATGGAAGAAAACATATCCAATCGTTAGAATTATCAAATAAGTTTCAAATCCTCATTGGGCCCGAGGGTGATTTTACACCGTTGGAAGTAAGTAATGCCCTCCAATACGGTTATCAACCTATTTCTTTGGGAACCTCAAGATTTAGAACAGAAACAGCTGCTATAGCAGCATGTATGGCCCTTTATTTTAAATTCGCTGTATGAACTGGCAGAGATTATTAAATTTTACTCGCTTATACAAAGAGCACAAGGTAGAACCGCAGGCGCATACCAATAAAACCCGAAGTGAATTTGAAATTGATTTTGATCGGATTGTTTTTTCCTATCCTTTTCGAAGATTGCAAGATAAAACACAAGTAGTTCCGCTGCCAGAACATGATTTTGTGCATACCCGACTAACTCATAGTTTGGAAGTGAGCAGCGTAGGCAGGAGTTTAGGTAAGGTAGTTGGTAATTATGTACTCTCAAAAAATCCTCATTTGATAGAAGCCGGATATCAAACCTCTGATTTTGGAGCTATTGTATCTGCAGCTTGCTTAGCTCACGATTTAGGAAACCCGCCGTTTGGCCACTCCGGAGAGCGGGCATTATCAGAATTTTTTATCTCCCATCGGCCGGACGGAATTACTGATAAAGAATATGCTGACTTAACAAACTTTGAAGGAAATGCTCAAGGATTTCGAATTTTAGTCAGCCCTCATTACAACGATTTGAAGCTAACGTATGCCACCTTGGCTACTTTCAGTAAATATCCTTGCGAATCAATTATTCATCCTCGTAACCCAAACCGAAAAAGCCAAAAAAAATTTGGTTTCTTTCAATCTGAAAAATCGGTATTTAATAATATTGCCGAGGGGTGTGGCCTTACGCCCCTAAGTGATACAGACACCGTATGGGTGCGACATCCGCTAACGTTTTTGGTAGAAGCAGCCGATGATATCTGTTATTTAATTATTGACTTAGAAGATGCTACACGGATGAAAGTAATTCGTGAAGAAGAATTTAAAAGTCTAGTAGCCCCTATCATCGGTGCCAGGTTAGATGAAAAAAAACTCGAACAAGAAACCGATATCAATCAAAAAATCGGCCTACTTCGTGCTATAGCCATTAACCAACTCATTGAAGAATGTGCTGAAATTTTTATCCAAAACGAATCGCAAATACTTCAAGGAAATTTTGATACTGCTTTAACAGACTTAATACCATCTGCTTCTTACACCCAGACGATTGCAAAGTTTTCTTTTACTAAAATTTACAATTCACAGCAAGTACTCGAAATTCAAGCAGCCGGTTTTGAAGTACTGCCAGGACTGATAGAGTTGTTTTGGGAAGCTACCGAAGATTATATTAAAAAAGGAAAATATTGTAAAGCTAAACACCTTAATTTAGTTCGTATGATACCTTATCCCTATCAAAATTATTTATCACCGGATACTAACCCATACCTTCGTGCCAGAGCTATCGTTGATTTTATTTCTGGTATGACCGACCGGTACGCTGTTACGCTTTTCAAAAAATTGAAAGGAATTTCGATTTAGTAAATGCAGATTAAAATTACATTTCTCATCACTTTTATTTTTTTTATTTTTTGGGCGTGCCCCACCCCTCCATGTTCATTTCGGGGTGGGTCGGTGTCTTTCAGGCTCGCTGTTCGCTCGGTGCTCCACTTCGTTTCGCACTAAACCTTCCAGCCACCTCACGCTGAAATATTAGCTATACTTTTATTACCGAATTAAATTAACGTGTCCAATATACTCATGCACCTTTTTTTGATAATCGGTAACTACTATTTTATATGCATATACACCCTGTTCAGCTTCATCGGTTGTAGTTCTTATTGTACCGGGCCAACCTTCCATTTTTTCAGTTTCATAAATCATTTCCCCCCAACGGTTGTATATTTCCATCCGTATGGTTTTAATTCCAACCCCTTCCAAATTAAACACTTCATTCAACTTATCCCCATTGGGCGTAAATGAATTGGGAATATAGACAAAGAACTCCGGAAATACATACAAACAATGTGTAATACTGGACTGACAATTACCGGTAGAGGATACAGTTAATGTAATACAGTAAGTTCCAGTATCCGTGTAGGTATGAAATACATGTTGCTGATTTTGTATTGTTCCGTCTCCTAAATCCCATTGCCAACTATTGATAAATCCAGAACTAGTATCAATAAATTGCACAAATGGGTCAGATATTGGAACTTGTTCCGGATTCATGTAAAAATCAGCAATCGGCTGACTAAACACCTGAATATAGTTATTCTGTAACAAGGAAGTTGAACAACCTGCTGTACTTGTTACTGTCAATCCAACTGAATAAAAACCGGGTTGATTAAAACAGTAATTTGGATTTTGTTGGGTAGATATTTCAACCCCATCTACTGTCCACGACCATTGTTGAATAGTAGAACCAGCTACCGTAGTTCCATCTGCAAAATCTACACACAAAGAACCACATCCAGTCAATGCACTAGCTGTAAAACTAACAGTTGGATTGTTATTAACTACAATTTGAACACTGGCTGTATTCGTACAGCCGTTCGCATCCGTACC
>CALEWF010000018.1 GCA_937925455.1 uncultured Flavobacteriales bacterium
TATCAAAAATAAAGTAAAAGTGGCTGTGCGCTACGGTAAATTGCTAACAATTGTTGAAAAGATTAGTGTTCTTCAATTTGAAACACTTCCATAGGCTTTAATTTGCCTTTGAGTTGAATTACACCCAAGCTCTTGGCAGAATAGCGGCCGGTCCATTTTAACTTATGGTACAGTGATTCTGAAATCAACAATCCGGCATTGTAATCGTTACATATTTCCTGCAAGCGGGCTGCGGTATTCAAAACATCTCCATTATACACTATTTCCTTGCGGATATCACCAATCAGGGCAGTAATTACAGACCCTTCGTGTATGCCGGCCTTAAATTCAGGGATAACACCGTAACGGGAAATATAGTAATCGCGACGTTTGCGAATTTTATGGCGAATGTTAAAAAATAAATCAACGGCTGTGGGTGGTGTCAACCCTTTTTCGATAGGCCAACAAATAATCACCTCATCACCCACATATTTATATATCTCAGCGTCAGAATCAATAATAGGTTCAGATATATCATGAAAAAAATCGTCAATGAGAGAATAATACATTTCATCTCCCAGGGTTTCTGCCAATTTGGTAGAGGATTTTACATCCAAAAACATAAACACCATGTGTTCTTTCTGAGGTTTGTGGTACTTACCAAACACATATTTTCTAAATGTTCCATCACCTAGCAAAGCATCTAATTGAAAAAGGAAAACAATAAATAAGGAACCTTTAAAGGTTTTGAAAGTAACCATTAAAAATTCGCTACTAATAAAGTTATCAAGAATATTGGCAGCATCAAGATTACCTGTAATTCGATAAATAAGAGAGAGAGAAAATAAAATAATTAAATAAACACTGATGGTGTAAGTAACCGATTTGATGAGTAAGCCAACAAAGAAGTTGACGTTTTTTAAGCGATTACGGTAAATAAATAGTTCGAATACCCCCGTCAAAAAACCAGCAATAAAGCCTACAATGGGATATTTGATTTGAACTGTCCCCTCTTCTAATACATTTATCAACGTTAATAAAGCGCCAAGAATACCCGCTTTAAAACAGTTATTTATTCGTTGTTTAGTAAATTTAGTCATTAGGGGGACGACTGAGTTCTGTAAATCGAGTTACAAATGTAAATTTTATTTTACAGTAACAGGAAATTAACCCCCGAATAATTTTAAAACATGAACGGATTACTTCATGTTGTGGAATACGTTGGTAACGTCATCGTCTTCCTCAATTTTTTCAATAAGTTTCATGATATCTTCTTCCTGTTCGGGCGTAAGTTCAACAGTAGTATTAGGTATTCTTTGAAGTTCTGCATTGATTACCTGAATTCCTTTTTCATCCAAGGCCTTTTGCATCTTACCAAAATTTTCAAAGGATGTATAAACATAAATGATCCCATCCGATTCTTCAATTTCCTCTGCTCCGAAATCTATCAGATCTAATTCCAAATCTTCCAATTTATGACCTTCAGCTTTAATTTGAAATACCCCCATTCGGGTAAACATAAAATCCAAAGAGCCGGAAGTACCCAAAGAACCGCCAGCCCGGTTAAAGTACATACGTATATTAGCAACCGTACGGGTTGGGTTATCTGTTGCCGTTTCTACTACAATTGCTACGCCATGTGGCCCATATCCTTCGTAAACTACTTCTTCATAATTTTCAGAACCCTTGTCGCTAGCCCGCTTAATAGCTGCTTCAATCCGGTCTTTAGGCATATCTGCCCCCCGGGCATTTTGAATAATTTGCTTTAATCGCGGATTGCTTTCAGGGTTTGGTCCTCCAGCTTTTACTGCTATGGATATTTCTTTTCCAAATTTGGTATAGAGCTTTGAAATCTTTGCGTTCCGGGCAAAAATTTTATGCTTCCGTTTCTCAAATATCCGTCCCATACTTCAAGATTTGCGAACAAAGGTAATAATTCCGTTATTTTTTTTGAGGCTAAAATCTGCATCCCATAATTGGGGTATTTGCTTTTAGAAATTACCTTAATATGATGCTTTAGTTAACTTTGTATTCAATTTTAAAGATTATGAATAAATCTGTGGTTTACGGACTTGGAATAACCCTATTAGCTGCTTGCCTGTATTTGGTTATCTCTATTAACCGCTTGCAAAAACAAGTAGATACATTAAAAAAACAGCAAGCTAATATAGCGACTGAAAGTGAAGATCATAACGAGGATGATGATGAAGAGATCGAATTGGCCGTTTATATGAACCGTCTTCAGTTATACATGAATAAATTGTGGTTTGCTGCAAAAAATAAAAACTGGGAACTAGCCGCTTTTTACCTGGAAGAAACTGAAGAAACCATGGAAGAAGTGGCTAAACATGATATTGAGGAAGATGGAATACGCATTAACGAGCAAATGAAAACCTGGGGAATTTCTGCCATTGAACCAATTGAAAAAGCCATTGAATCAAAAGAATTAAATAGTTTTGAATTAGAATACACCAACCTAATTACCAATTGCAATGGCTGCCATACTGCTACCAAGCACAATTTCATTAAAATTAAAACCCCTGAT
>CALEWF010000019.1 GCA_937925455.1 uncultured Flavobacteriales bacterium
GCTTTTTACCACAAAGAACACAAAGTTTTACACAAAGGGCACAGCGTGCTGTAATTTCTGTCATAACTTTTTCTTTGTGTGCTTTGTGGTTAAATTTTACCACAGAGAACACAGAGAAATAAACCAATTAAAAAACATTTGAAATAACAGTTATTGCAATTAAAGCAAAATAATTGGTTGCACCCAGGTGGTTACTTCATAGAATCGGCTTTAATACAGAAATTTTAAAAACCTTACAGGTTTCTAAAAACCTGTAAGGTTTAACATCGTACAACTGTGTGATTTTAAAAAAATTCAAACAACTTTTGGATAATTATTCCAATTTATTGAGTTGCATCACGAAAGTAAATCACAGTATCAGATGAATGTATAAGCCAAAGCGTATCGTTGAATAATTTAGTTAAAAACACAGGACGTTCTTTGCTATAATCAAACACCCATCGTTGTTCATTGGTAAAATAAATTTGTGCTGGTATGAATTGAATACTGTCGTTTCTAAAAATAATTTTTCCTTTTTTTACAATTACCATACTATCGGCAGCAGATTGATATCTTTTGCTGGTATAATAATGGTCGGTAATTACAAGTTCTTCGGCAGCATCGTTTCTTTTCCATTTTCCATGGAGCGGGTTCAAGGTGCATGAAGAAAAAAAGAACATGATATAAATTGATATGCTTCTTAACCTCATGCAGTAAACTATTTAAGGTAGTAAGAAAAGAAATGGCAAAAAATATTGATAGATTAAAACATAGCAAAAGCATGAATAAACATTGATCATGTTTGTAAAATTCCCACATTAAAGGGTTTCGTAATGGGGGCATGATTGGCTACTTCAATACACATCGAAACATATTCGCGGGTTTTGGCAGGGTCAATAATTTCATCAACCCACAGCCTGGAAGCTGCATAGTAAGGGGTCATTTGTTCGTTGTATCTATCGGTAATTTTTTGTAGCAGGGCGGCTTCTTCTTCTTTTGATAATTCTTTACCCTGTGCTTTGAGCGTAGCGGTTTGAATTTGCAAGAGCGTTTTGGCAGCCTGTGCACCACCCATCACAGCAATTTGAGCTGTGGGCCAGGCAAAAATAAATCGAGGGTCATAGGCTTTGCCGCACATGGCATAATTTCCGGCACCAAAAGAATTACCCATTACCACAGTGATTTTGGGTACCACTGAATTAGAAACCGCATTCACCATTTTGGCTCCATCTTTTATAATTCCGCCATGTTCGCTGCGACTACCTACCATAAATCCGGTTACATCCTGTAAGAACAGCAGAGGAATTTTCTTTTGATTGCAGTTCATAATAAACCGGGCAGCCTTGTCTGCCGAATCAGAATAAATTACTCCGCCAAATTGCATTTCACCTTTTTTTGATTTTACTACCTTACGTTGGTTGGCTACAATGCCCACCGCCCATCCATCTATTCTGGCGTAGGCGCACACGATGGTTTGTCCGTATTTTTCCTTATATTCCTCATATTCATGGTCATCTACAATGCAAGCAATAATTTCTCTTACATCGTAGGCTTTATCGCGGCTATCAGGCACAATACCGTAAATATCTTTCGGATTGTTTTTGGGTTCTACCGGTTGTATCCGGTTAAAACCGGCTTTTTCACTATCACCCATCTTGCTTACTATATTTCGAATGCGAGTTAAACAATCTTTATCATCAATACACTTATAATCGGTAACACCGCTTATTTCGCTATGTGTAGTGGCTCCACCCAGCGTTTCATTGTCTATTACTTCACCTATTGCCGCTTTTACCAAATATGAACCAGCTAAGAAGATAGAGCCGGTTTTATCTACAATCAACGCTTCGTCGCTCAAAATGGGCAGATACGCTCCTCCTGCCACACAACTTCCCATCACAGCCGCTATTTGAGTTATACCCATTGACGACATGATGGAATTATTTCTAAAAATTCTTCCAAAATGTTCTTTATCCGGAAATACCTCTGCTTGCATGGGAAGATATACACCAGCGCTATCCACTAAATATATGATAGGAAGCCGGTTTTCCATGCTAATTTCTTGTGCCCTGAGATTTTTTTTAGCAGTAATAGGAAACCAGGCTCCGGCTTTCACTGTGGCATCATTAGCTACTATAACGCACTTTTTACCACTCACCGTGCCTATGCCCATTACTACACCACCGGCCGGACATCCGCCTTCTTCTTCATACATGCCATATCCTGCAAATGCTCCCAGCTCATAAAACGGGGTATTTTTATCAATCAAAAATTGAATGCGTTCGCGGGCTGTGAGTTTTCCCTGTTCATGCTGTTTGGCAATTTTTGATTTGCCCCCACCAAGCTTAATTTGTTGCAGTTTCTGCTCCATTTCGGCAATCATCAACCGCATTTTGTCTTCATTTTTATTGAATTCCAGGTTTTGAACCATTGTTTATATACAAATTTAATCGTTAACAATACTCGCCAAAGATAGTTATATCCTACAATTTAGGAACTTATTAACAATCTTATCAGGCGTTGTGGTTTGGATGCTGCCAGAAAATGTGGTATTTTTGCAACGCAAATCAAAACTTAAAATAAAACTAATTACACAGTTTTTATTTTACATATCGTAGCAGTGGGCTAATCACACAACCCCTCTGTTTGCCAAATTAAAATCCAAATCTATGCGTAAAATCTGGTTCATTGCTGTTGCAATCAGTATGCTTTTATCTGTTTATCAGGCAGAAGCCGGCAAAGGCCATCTGTTAGAAGGTAAGAAGTCAGATTTTATCAAATCATTTACCCCTTATGTGGCTCGTGCCAATTACAAAGTATCCCAGCAACGTAACAGGTTGCTGGCAATTCGGGAATATTTTTACCGCACCGGTAACCTCAATCATCAATCGGCAGATTTTTTACTCGAAATGGCTAAAAAATATCGGGTAGATTGGACGTTGGATACCCACAATTTCAGAAGTTCAATTTTAGATTTAATGAATCAGTTAGCAGTACGTATCGATGTTGTGCCTATTCGTTTGGTATTGGCGCAAGCTATCGTTGAATCTGGTTGGGGAAAGTCGCAAGCTGCACAGGTTACCAATAATTATTTCGGTATTACCACACTTTCGAATAGTGGTAGGTTTGTTACCGCCAGCCAAACAACGACTTATTACCTCAAAACCTATAATTCGCTACAAGAAGGGATTGATGATTACATTCATATACTGAACACCCGTAAATCGTATGAACCGTTTCGCAGGCTTCGGGCTCTTTGCCGTTCCAATAACATTGAGCTATCTTCTACAACCTTAACTGCCGGTCTGCTCAAATATTCCGAGTTACGCCATCAATACGTGGCAAAATTAAACTATGTAATACGTAAATATCTACGGGTAGAATACACCCAATATCTATTGACGTCTTAATACTATTCTTAAGTCAATTTTTTAATAAATTCAGGCTGCTTCAAGCGGCTGTCCGTTCCAATAACAATCAGGCAAATTTACTGTGGCTATGGATTGCTATTGGCGGTACCTTTGTCCTTGCTCTCTTCACGGCTGCCCTGTTCACTAAACCGATCAAGGAATTAAATGA